>DUMW01000081.1 GCA_012839765.1 Bacillota bacterium | reverse complement strand
CATACCAAAGAAGCACTCAAGGCCGCCTAAGATGAGTAAAAAGTGCAACTGGTAGAAATACGAAGCAATCATGCGATATGTAGATGAAGTACAAGCATATTCTCCAAAACTAGGGGGTCAAGGCGATGGGTATGTTATTGGGCCTACCAAAACCGAGCGGATAAGACGAGTGCCTATCTCAGCATTCTTGAACTATGCGTTGGCGAAACATAAGGAACAGCAGAGTCAAAGAATACGTAGCGCCAAAGATTACAGCAACAAGTCCCTTGTTGTGGCTGATTCCAAGGGTAATGTACCGGATTTGAAGTATGTACGAACCTACATGCGTAAACTGGTAGCCAGGGCCGGCGTGCATTACATTCCACCGAAGAACCTGCGGAGGACCTGCATAAGCCTGATGGCCTCATTGGGCATTCCGATGCAGGTGATTCAGCAAATAGTGGGGCATGCAAGCATGTCGACGACTGCAGAACACTACGTTCGGACGTTCTCTGAAGACATCTATCTGGCTGCCAACTTGCTTGACAAGAACCTACATGAAAACAGCAAACTAACCTGGACAGGTAGCGCAGCTTTGCCCAGTTTTGCCCAAGTGAACCCCTGATTCGCGCCCTATCCCGATGTGGGCAAAAGAAAAAACCCTTTGGAATCAAGGGCTTGAGATGGCCCGCCCGGCAGGACTCGAACCTGCGACCTTCTGATTCGAAGTCAGCGACTCTATCCAGCTGAGCTACGGGCGGGTATAAAAATGGGGTGAGCGAGGGGACTCGAACCCCCGACCTCCAGGGCCACAACCTGGCGCTCTAACCAACTGAGCTACACCCACCATGATTTCTGGTGCGCCTGGGAGGAATCGAACCCCCGGCACAGAGCTTAGAAGGCTCCTGCTCTATCCCCTGAGCTACAGGCGCAAATATGGAGCGGGTGATGGGAATCGAACCCACGTATGTGGCTTGGAAGGCCACCGCTCTACCATTGAGCTACACCCGCATTTGCCGCTATCATTATAACCTATTTTCTCTAATTAAGCAAGGAGCAATGGTCGGGGTGCGCGGATTTGAACCGCGGGCCTCCTGCTCCCAAGGCAGGCGCGCTACCAAGCTGCGCCACACCCCGCAGAACCAAGCAGAAGAAAGTATAACACAAATCCATAGCCAAGTCAAAACTAGATTTCCACCGGGTTATTGGGCATTCTTGGCACCAGACTCATGTTCTTGCTACTTTTCTTCTTTCTAGCTGCAAGCACCGATTATTTATTTCGACGAGGTTTCCTTTGATACCACCCACTGACGCAATACCGCTTTGAACTCCTTGAGGGCACGGGCCCGGTGGCTAATCACGTTTTTCTCTTCCGCTGTAAGCTCTGCATAAGTCCTCGTAAAATTGTCGGGAATGAACAATGGATCATAGCCAAAACCGTTACTCCCCTGGGGGAAGTATCCAATCTTGCCGGGACAGATGCCGGTGGAAAAGAAGGTTTCCCCTTCCGACACCACAAAGGCGATCACACAACAAAAGCGTGCTGTCCGTTTCTCCGCCGGCACATTAGCCAGTTCTTGGAGCAATTTGGCGTTGTTTTCGGCATCGGTGGCATTCTCCCCCGCATATCTAGAGGAATGCACCCCCGGCCTTCCTCCCAGGGCATCAACTTCCAGCCCCGAATCATCGGCAATACAGGGCAATCCTGTATGCTTGTAACCAGCCATCGCCTTTATTAGTGCATTTTCCCGAAACGTTGCACCGTCTTCTTCGACGGCAGGCCAATCGGGGAAATCCCCGGGAGTGAGGATTTCCAACGGCAAATCGGAGAGCAAAGCCTCGATCTCCCTCAACTTGTTCTTATTCCCCGAGGCCACCACCAACTTGTACTTGCGGTCCCTCAAGACTTGCCCCCTCCGATCTTCCCCGCCATCTTCTCCGTGATCAAGCGACTCTGCATGGAGACCAGTTGAGAGATTCCCTTTTCGGCCAGTTCCAACATTTGATTGTATGTATCCCTGGAAAAAGGCGCTCCCTCCGCGGTACCCTGAATCTCCACAAACTTTCCCGCACCAGTCATCACTACATTCATATCCACTTCCGCCCGGGAATCCTCTTCGTAATTCAGATCCAGTACCGGAACTCCATCCACCACACCAACACTCACCGCGGCCAGATAGTCCAATACTGGAAAGGAACCGCCCTCGCCGATGGTCCAAAGGGCGTCACACAGGGCGATAAAGGATCCAGTAATCGATGCGGTCCGGGTCCCGCCATCGGCTTGAATCACGTCACAATCTATCCAAATGGTGCGTTCCCCTATGGTCGTCAGATCCACAATACTGCGCAGGGCTCTACCAATTAGTCTTTGAATCTCGTGGGTACGTCCACTGGGCCTACCTTTGGATGCTTCCCGCACATTTCGGGTCTCCGTTGAGCGGGGAAGCATCCCGTACTCGGCAGTGATCCAACCTTGACCGCTCCCGCGCAACCATGCCGGCACCCGATCCTCAATGGAAGCAGTACATACCACCTTCGTATCGCCGACCTCAATCAACACCGAACCTTCCGCATACTTGATAAAATCCCTCGTAATCTTGACCTCGCGCATTTCGTCGGGACGGCGACCATCGTGTCTTTCCATGACAATCTCCTTTCCTGTGCATTCCCCCGGACATTCGGAAAAGGAATGCACAAAGACAACAGCTTTGAAGACTCGTAGTTCCTTGACTTCTATTATATTAATACCACGGGCACAAGTCTAATCCAACCGCAACAGGTAGGGGATTTACGCGGTTTTGGCCCCGATCAACTCCAGTACCAGTTCGCGAAAGAGCTCTCCCCGTTGGACGAAACTGTCAAACATGTCATAACTTGCACAACCGGGCGATAATAGGACCACATCCCCACTGGAGGCCAACTCGATGGCGGTCTCCACCGCCTGAGCTAGACTCTCCACTCGGTGAATCCCCGGTAAGGAAGCCCCGTACTCCCGCCGGATGGTAGCTTCGATTAAGTCAGCGGTAGCGCCTAAAGTAATGTAGGCCTTCACTCGATCCTTGCCGGCCTGGATCATTTCCTCAAAGGGCAGCTTCTTGTCGTAACCCCCGCAGATGAGGATCACCGGTTCGTCGAAGGACCGAAGACCAGCCGCGGCCCGACTGGGCGTTGTGGCAATGGAATCGTTGACGAATAGTATGCCTTTCCAGCGGGTCACCGGCTCCAGGCGATGAGCAACACCGGTAAACCCTCTGATCACCTCGCACATATCTTCTGGCGATACCCCAGCTAACGCCGCACCAAGAATCGCAGTGAGCACGTTACTTATGTTATGCTCTCCCCGCAATCTGACATCCGATACGGTACAAACTGGCACCCCCACTTTAGAGTCAATCCGATAGTAAAACCAGTTGTCCGCGATATATGCACCTAACTGGGGCTGCTCCCTGCGGCTGAAGAAGTACACCCGTCCCGGAGCTTCTGCGGCCATCTGCCGGCAGATGGGATCATCCCCGTTGGTGACGAAATGATCCTCCGGTCCCTGATAGCGATAAATACTGCTTTTGGCCGCGATATAAGCTTCCATGGAAGGATGGACATCTAGATGATTAGGTGTAACATTGGTGACAATGGCAATATGGGGACTCGTCCGCGTAAGCTCCAATTGAAAACTAGACAACTCCAAGACAACCCTAGTTTCTGGCGTCATCTGATCCAACTCATTGATTAAGGGAACCCCGATGTTCCCCCCTACATAGGTATCGGACCAGCGGGTGGCCAACATTTCCCCAAGCAGCGTAGTAGTTGTGGTCTTACCACTGCTTCCAGTGACACCCACTATCACCCCGGGGCATCTTTCCATGAACAGGCCCACTTCCGTGGAGATGGGTACCCCCGCCTCGATCAGCCGTTGGATCTCCGGCAAGTCCTTGCGCATGCCCGGAGTCAGAAAAACCTCATCAAAGGTCTCTAATCCCTTCAGGTAGTCCCTGCCTAGCTGCAAACCGATGGGCCACTGTTCCAATTCCTCCAGGTCAGGAATTTGATCCAGTTCCTTTTGGTCACAGGCTAGGATCTCCGCCCCCTGCTTACTGAGGAATGAAATAAGGGCCCGGTTGCTAATCCCTAAGCCCACCACCGCCACTTTCTTGCCTTGGTACTCCACAGATGCTCACCCTTCAAAAGTTGTTCTTGGATACAACTGGTCCATATCCACCTTTTCAACTAGATTCAGTTCATATCCCAAGTCTTGGGCCCGACGCCGAAACTCTTCGGGATCTCCACTACAAAAGTAATAGTCCTCCTTGGGACCACCACAATTGCCAAACCGCCTTTTCACTTCCAAGGCTGTCTCCTCTGCGGGATCAACGATCTTGATCTCCGGTGGCAGCAACTTCTTCAGTTCCGGGATAAAATAGGGATAGTGGGTACACCCGAGGATCAAGGTGTCGATGCCCTGTGCAACCAAAGGGGTCACGTAAGTCTTAAGGACCGCCAGACTCTCCTCAGTCCCCACCCGGCCCGACTCCACGATGGGTACCAACAAGGGACAGGCCACACTATAGATCCTAGAACCGTACTTCTCCGCTTCCCGCTCGTAGGCTTTACTGTCCACCGTAGCCTTGGTAGCCATAAGACCGATCTTCCCGGAGCGGCTAGCCTGCACCGCGGCCCGGACTCCAGGAGAAATCACGCCAACCAATGGAACGGAAAACCGCCGTTGCATCTTTTCCAGGGCCAATGCCGACGAAGTATTACAAGCCACCACAATCAGATCCGCTCGGTGAGAAAGCAAGAAGGAGATTATCTGCCACGCAAACAGATTGATCTCGGCGGGCGTCTTCTCCCCATAGGGTAACCGCGCCGTATCGCCGAAATATGTGATGGAACAATCGGACACGCAGTCCCAGAGTCTCCGAACTACGGTCAAACCACCCAATCCAGAATCATATACCCCGATACGCTTGATCATGAATCCACCCCTGCATCATTGGACCCCTAACCATAATATTCCCAAAGCCAGTGGAGGTTACCGAGCAAGGGGTCTGTCCATTCCCTGCTGGAACATATTGCTAGTATGGCTCATCGTTCTCCACTTCATACCCCAGCACCAAGCTAGGATCCGCCACCAGCGGACTACTCACATCCACATGCCCAAAGAGGGAATCCACCACTTCCCCTTCCACTAAGATCTGCACCGCCGCCACTTGAGGTAGCTGGGTCAGAGTGTTCACCAGGGAATATACGGCCAGAAGCTCGCCGGTGCTACCACCGAGACTGGTCTTCAACAGGTCCGCCTTGAAATCAACATAGGCCAAGCCATCTTCCAAACGAACGGCCGGTGCAGCAGTGCCCGGGGGGAAGGTAGCCATCAGCTCTGATTCCTCGGGTCCAGCCATCAACACCGCCACCAGCGTCTGGGGATCAGCATCGGGAAGTGTCATGGATACCGGGACCAGCCATTGTCCATCCACAGAGGCCCAGTAAACCACAACTTCTGCTTCCTGTGGCCCCAGCAACCGGATGATCCCCCACAGGGCTAGAATCAGGATAAGTATCACCAGTGCGAATACCCTCAACCGTCTCATCGACCGGAGCCTCCTAATCAATCATATACATTAAGTACTCTGGGGTAAAGGTCCCCTCAGTCAGTTCTGCACTCGGCAAGGAAATCATCCCCGGAATGTTGGGGCCGCTGGCCTCTGCGACGTTGCCCTCAAGATAGACAGATACCGGCGGCAAGCCTAAGGGGCCCAAGATAAAGAAATGACGTTCCTGTTGGGTAATGGGGAGCTTGCTTACCCGCCAAAACAACTCCGGTTGGGGCAAAAGGAGCAGTTTGTTACGCAACCACTGACTAGAAGGTCCCTTCATTTCAAGCTTCATCTCCAATTTCCCCTTGGTCTCGGGCTGTGTCATCGGCTCCAAGTCAGGCATTACCGTGTGTACATAAGAAGTCCCTGCCTGCAGGGCGAAATACTGGTTAATCCCCATGAAGAGCCCTAACGCCACCTGCTGTTGGAACTCTGGATCCTTCAACTTCTTTTCCTCTTCAGGATTGGTGATGAAGGCCACCTCCACCAAAATCGCCGGTATTTCTGCATTCCGCAGTACGATGAGATTCTGCCGAGCCTTGATCCCCCGATCCGGTAACCCGATCGCTTTGACCAATTCCTGGTGCACCACCGTAGCCAGTTCCTTGCCATCCCCCCGCCCGGTCTGGTAGATGGTTTCGGTGCCCCGGGCCTGTTCACTAATGGCTCCGTTGGCATGGATACTAATGAATATATCTGCTACCCCCTGTTGGCTGGTGGCAATCCGACTAGTCCAGGAAGGATAAAAATCGTCGTCACGGGTAAGCACCACATTTGCACCGGCGGCGGTAAGCATTTGCTCTAAATAACGGGCAATCGCCAGAACTACATCCTTCTCATAGCTCCCGGTGGCGCTGGTGGCACCGGGGTCGTGTCCTCCGTGCCCTGGATCGAGGCTGATGGTTCGTCCCAACACCGGCCGCGTGGGAAAAACCAAGCTAAAACCAGTTGGTTCCACTTGCGATACGATGGGCTGTATAGGATAGGCCAAGTCAAAGACTAGCCTAGTTTGTCCCGGCAGATGCTCCGCAATACGTACGCCGGTGATGGGGGAATGGGGCATAAACTGCCTTTCTAGGTTAGGCATGGGTACCGTCCCAGGCAAGTCCACAAAGAACCTGGCCGGTTCCTTCAAAAGATGGTAAGTAAACTGGACGGGGCCACTACAAGTGGCCACCACCTCCAGCCCGTGCCCATTCAAGTTGGCGGTAACCGATGTCAGCCGGTAATATAGATCAATGGGTAGTGTACCGGAAACAGGATCCCATTCCCTCACCACCGCCGCCAAGGGGTAATTCAGATCCAAAACCAGCCGCACCACATCCCGGGAATACTGGCTCAGTCTGAGGCCTGCCACCGCCTCATCGGCAACTTCGATCTGTTTGGTAGGGGCAATTAGGATCGCCGGGTAAAGGTCAATCACCAAGCGCAGGGGATCTTTCAAACTAGAAACTTCCGCGGATACCGGACCAGTGGTGACCACTTGCAGCCGGGCATGGGCCTCCTCCCGCTGGAAGGAAGCACCGGCCACATATTGAACAAAACCGGTATCGTTACTCAGGGTGATCCTGAGCACCTGGTTCTCTCCCTCATCTCTGCCTTCCACCGCATAGCCCACAAGGCAGTCCAGATCGATGACCAACCTCACTTGGTCAGAAGCGTACTGACTGATCCGGGCCCCCTTGGCATGGGGATCTTCCAGCGGTACCTGCCGGGATGCACCCCGGAGCGTCACTTGGTACAAGTCCACCACCACCCGGTCCGGATCCGTAAGAATGAAGGCCTTGTACTCCGGCAGGGAGGTGAGCACTAAGTCCACATAGCCAACGCCGCCCACATTCCCTGTCCTGATCTCGACTAACTCAATAGCATTCTGGGCAGCAACGGGACACACCCACAGGAGTAGAAGGAGTATGAGACTGCAAGCTAATCTTAGGTTTCTCCGCAGATTAGTTATCATATAGGTACTCTCCAGGACGTCAGGTGTTCGAGGAAATCCTCCGAAATCAGGGACATTCCTTCAGGGTTTTACATTCTCCAAAACATCGGGTCCTTCCTGCAAGCGCCACAGGATAGATCAACGGGTTGATGTGTTACCAAAAATCACTATTCACAATTCAAGAGGAGTTTTTAGATTAATCTCGAATTCTATTCGCACGTGGGAAAAAACCACGGGTCGTCTTCCCCAAACCGAGGGTGAAGCTTAGGCTAAGGGCGGAAGAAGGAAACCTGGATACTTCACCGACCAGCCTGAGTACCTTCCTGGGAGAAGCGGCCAATCAAATTCTTCTACCAAGGAGGAACTCAAGCATGAAGAAGCTGGTATCACTAGTACTGGCAACGGCATTGCTAGCCTTGCTGGCCGGTTCAGCGATGGCCGGTACCCTGAATTTTGACGGCAAGCTGGATATGTCGTTGGACTACACCAGAGATCTCAATGCTGCGGAGGGAGAACTCACCCCATCGAGCACACTGGAGTTGAACTTCACCGGTGCGGAGCAGGGGAAAAACGGTTTGTTCATCGAGATCCAGAACAAAAACAAACTGAACTACCCCTTCCCCGCCGATGCCAGTGGGGAAATCAACTTCGAGCCAATGGTCACCCGGGCCAAGATGGTCATTCCTGGCGCCTTCCGGAAAGGTGCGGCAGAAGTGACTACTCACTTTGGTAACGGGTTGGGCATTGCCTACTCCAAGTGGGTAGGTACCGTTGGCGCCAACGAGCCTGGCCTACGCATTGAAGGGTCCAGGATCAATGCGGGAGGCACCGAATTTGACCTTGATGGTTTCATCCTCTTCAACAAGGATGGTCAGTCCAAGGGTCTGCAGGTAACGACCGAGTTGCTCGGCCAGAAAGTAACGGGCGTCTACGTTGAGCGGGACGCTGCTGAGGATGCGAAAGATCGGGCCCTGCACTTGGCAGGTAGCTTCAACTCCGGCAACCTCCAGGTGGCCGGTGAGATGGCGCGGAACCTCAACGACGTAAACGAGAGCATCGTGGACGTGAAGGGTATCTTTGCTCCTTCCCACAGGACGAGCATGGAAGTCTGGTATCGCCAGATCCCTCGGGATGAGAATGGCAACTATGTATGGAATGCTCCTTACCAGAAGCTGAACGACAGCACCAAGAAGTGGCTCCAGGACAACAAGACTGGTGTCCGGGTGTCCGCGAACAGTGAACTGGAACTCTTGGGCATGCCCCTCAGCCTGAGTGCTATGCACGACCGGCGCTTCGCCGATGAGGCCTATGCCTTTGCCGGCGACAGCACCACCAGTCTGCGGGCCGGTGTAGAACTGTTCAACACCAGCATCGCCCAGACCGTTAAGTTCAACTCTGCTGCAGGTGTTTCCAACGAGTATATTACCGAGCTTGCCCGGGCCTTCACCGTCGGTGGCCAAGAGATCCAGCCTGAACTTACCGTGGCCTACAAGCCTGGCAACAAGGTAATTGAGAACCACATGAAAGTGAAGAATGTCCGACTCGCTGACGTCAACCTGACCCCGGAACTCTGGGTTGACTACGACCACGAAGCGAAGGATATCACCAAGAAGCAGATTAAGGTGGCCGCGGACACGGTCATCGTGCCTGGTGAGTTTGCACCGGTGGCTCTTGAGGGATACACCTTGATCGACCTGGCGGATCCCGCAGGCAACAAGTCCATGTTGACTGCCACCACATCCCAGGAGCTCTTTGGGATGGACCTGGCAATTACCGGACGCAGCGTCTTGGCCTTCAACGAGGATAATCTGGACGCTAAGCTAGCGGCGAAGGTGGAGTACACTGCTCCGAACTCCATCCAGTTCCAGGGAACCTACTACTGGTTCGACACCGAGAATGGCACCCCCTGGGATCAGGAAGACCTGCTGCACAAGGATGACGTTGCTCAGGGTCTGAACCTCAGAGCAATGAAGAGCATCAGGTTCTAAGGACCTCAGATCAGGGCCCCGGTTTTCCGGGGCCCTTTTTTGTGCCTTAACAGATCCCATTAATTTGGATAGAATAGGGGAAAAGGACTTCCGTTGGGTGGGTAGCCATGGATCGCAGGAACTTCGAACAATCCATCGTTTACGTCATTGGTCACAAAAACCCCGATTGTGATTCCATCGTGTCGGCCATCGCCTATGCCACGGTGAAGAACGCCCAAGAATCGGAGTATTTGGCGATCCCCGCTCGCATCGGCCCGATCAATCAGGAGACAGCCATTATCCTGGAAGAATTTGGTTTTGAACCACCAATCTTTCTTCCCCACGCCCATCCGCAGGTCAGTGACGTACCCTACGATCCGGCCCTGAGCCTGCCCAAGTCAGCTACCCTCCTTGAAGTCTGGACCGAGATGCAAGACCGAAGGACCGTTACTGCCTGCGTAGTAGACGAAAACCAGGTCCTGACAGGGGTAGTAACCATCGGCGACATTGCCAAGGCCCAGTTTAAAGCTGCCGTTGCCGGCTCCCGTTACACTTGTCCTGTGGCCAATCTAGCGGCGGTACTCCAGGGGGAAATCCTCGTGGCGGGAATCAGGGAAGTAGCCGGTAGTGTGGTGGTGGGCGACTCCGCACAGATCCAGGTGGGTCCCAAAGATCTGCTTCTGGTAGGAGATCGCATCGATATCCAAGAATCGGCCCTGGCCCAGCACGTTGGAGTAATGATCGTCACAGGCGGTGCACAGATCAGATCGGAAATTGTCCGGAGGGCTAGGGAACAAGGGTCTACCTTACTCCGGGTCCCCCTGGACACGTACAGCTGCATCAACCTATTGTGGCAGGCCCTGCCGGTGGAACAAGTCATGACCGCTCGTAACTTGCATACGGTACATCCCGATGACCTACTGCGGGAAGTTCGAGAGGAGATGCAGGAACATCCCTTCAGCCTCTATCCCATCTTGGATGATGCTAATCGTCCCATCGGCATGCTGGGTCGCAACCATCTGGCCGATGGGTCCGGGAAACGGCTTATCCTGGTGGATCACAATGAAAGAAATCAGTCCATCGACGGCATCGAACATGCCCGGATTCTAGAGATCATCGACCATCATCGAATTAGTGCCATGGAAACGGATCAGCCCATCATGTTCATCAACAGACCTTGGGGTGCCACCACCACCATTGTGAGCCACTTGGCCAGAGAACAAAACATCCAGCTTAGTCCCCAGTTGGCGGGAATCATGTGTGGAGCCATTCTTTCAGATACCTTGGCCTTTCAGTCCCCCACTTCCACCCCCCAGGATGAGTACGAAGCACACTATCTGGCGGAGATCGCGCAGGTTGACCTTGACCATTTGGCCCATAAACTGCTCCAAGCCGTCGGAGACATCTCCCAGGTAGACCCGGCGGAGATTCTCCGCTCGGACTTCAAGGAGTTTACCGTGGGCAAGTTCAAGGTTGGCATCGGACAGACGATGATCTACGGCCAATCTGCCGATGCCATGAAAGACGAGCTATTAAGAACCATGGAGCACTTGATGGAAGATGCGGGCTACCATGTGGTTGCTTTGATGCTCACCAGTGTCCTAACCAGGACCACGGAAATGCTTTGGGTAGCCAAGGATCCCACTTTGGCAAAGAAGGCCTTCCGTGCTCCCCACGGAGCCACCAGCTTCACCTTGCCGGAAGTCTTGTCCCGGAAACGGCAGGTGGTTCCCGCGGTCATCCGGGCCCTCAGGGAACAGGAACAATAGTCTCGCTGGCAAGAGCGCCAAACCGTGTTCCATCCCAACCGGAGAAGTCTTCCTTGTACTGTAGGACTGCGTGCCCATGGCCGAAGCTAGGCCTATGGGTTTGGGTGCCTCATCTCACTGGCTCACTTCAATGACTATCCTCAACGGAAGAATCCTTTGGCCAAGCCGACGGACACAAAAAAGGGCAATCCGCACCATGGGAGATGGTACGAACTGCCCCTGTTCTCTACGATAGAGTTTCCTAGTAGTTGAAGTTCTTCACCAGGACGATAGGCGTTCCGGCATCTGCGGAGCCTGCCGCCAAGTCCGCAATCGTCGCCACAATGCTTGTGATCCGCCTTGGCGTTGTCCCCAGACTGTTTTGGGAACAGTCGGCACTAGACAACATTTCGGCGATCTCCTCCCTGGTGTATCCTTTGCGCACCATGGTTTCCACCAGCAACTTCAACTTCGCCCCCTGCCGGAGGGAAGCATGACGCAAGCCTTCGCTACACCCGATGGCGGGGAAGGGATCCGCCAACTCAAAAATCCCGGTGTCGGGATCTTTGTAGGCACCGTCACCGAAAACCAAGGCCTCCACGTCCTTACCAGTAACCTCCTTGACCTTGGCCACGATGGTATCACATACTTCATCGGCATTGTCCGGCAAGAGCTTGAGAATGCCCTTCTCTAGATCCGAAACATTAGAACCGATAACACCCCAGGGCTTCGGTCCGAATTCCTGCAAGGTCAGCATTGGTGTCTTGGTCCCGAAGGACAAGAAGAGGTTTTTCAACGACTCCCGTGCATGGACCGCACCGATGATGATCCCGTCAATGTTTCCAAAGTTAAACACCGCCAGAGGATTCTCCGTGTAGATTATCTCACTCTTGGCGCCTTCCTTCTCTATGACCTCCGCATACATCCGGGCATAGTCAATACCCGTAATGGGATGGGGGAAGAGTCTTTCCCCAATCTCCTCAAGGGTGATCACGTCATCCGCGTTGTATAGGGTCAGCCGGTCCGCATAGGAATAGACCTGCGGCGCGGCCTGTCCAGCCAAATACGCTTCCGCATCGACAATGATGATTTCCCGGGCCTGGATATCCACCGCCACAGCCAAAGCACCTTCGGCCTCCACATCCTTCATGATGCGGATCACCTTTTCCGCGGTAGCCCGCAGATCATCAAAGGTAACCTCCGCCACTAGGGCTTTCCCCTGGGGGGACACCAAGGTAATATCTGCGACGCCCTTGCCGGTGATCTTCCGAATTGCCTCCACCGTAAACCCAAGCTCCTGGAACTTCAAAGCTGCCACAATCTCCCGGATCAGGACGTTCAACTGGGGAGTGTTTCCCCGCACCTCCTGCAAAGCCCCCAGTACCCGTTTCAGACGCATGCGGCTATTGGCGAATTCTTCGTCCATCACCTGATTGCCCACTTCATCATAGGGCACGCTAAGCTGGACTAAAACCCTACCCTTCTTGACTGCCCTAGCCACAGCCTGTAAAACCAGAGCAAACCGATTTCTACTCACGATGGGGCTGACTACTGCCAAGGTGCCCGTTTCTTCGATGGGCATCTTCCGTCGCAGATCCTCAACGAGCTCATCGCAAGTGACGTACCGGTTCTGGGACCTAGCCACCACCGATTCGGTGACACAGACAATATCTCTGTCTTCCACCGTCTCCTTGACCGCATCAACCGCGATCTCCACGATATCGTCGGTGGGCATGATCAGTCCCGTCTTCAAACCTAGAACTACTACACCTGCATTGTTGGGTAATGTAAAGCTCACCTAATCATTTCCCCCTTCGGAAGGGCTAATACCAGATCATATTATTTCACGACTGGTCACGATTTGCAAGCTGTATGATCATAGTCTTCCCGTTCCTATGGAATCAAGGGAAGGATTGTAGACGGGTTCGTGCCTCCTATGGCCCAGCATGGACGAAAACAAGAATTTGAAATTCGCGATACCCAGGACATTCGCCGAAGACTAGGTAAGACAGCGGCGAAGCTGTTACGAACGGCTTATTCTCCGTATGGTAAGACTACCATTATTCTTGCGGGTAAGAGGCAAGGACGGCGGAAGAAGGACTCCTTGGAGGCCTCGACGGGAAGACGAACAACGGACCAGGGATGGGGTTTCATGCACCGAACACGAATACCCCATCCATAGTACCGATCATCTTTTCTACTTCACAACAATGTTCTCGGGCCAGATTTCCTCCGTAGACCAGACAAGCAAATCCCAAGCCTGCAACTGAATGGTTATGCGCCCGTCATCTAAGAAGATTTCACCGCGGTTTAGGCCATGCTGCTGGAGGAAACCAGTCCCCGAGAATTGTACAGTAATCTCTTTCGGCTCACCTTCACTGTTCACCGCGTACCCCCAATGGCAACCTTCCCTATCTAAGCCTCGTACCACGACACCTTGATCCTCCAGGAGGGTTTCGAAGGCTTCGGCCGGAAGGGACGTGAAGGCAGCGGCAAAGGGCAGCAACAAGTCCTCCATCCCCTGGGTACCAAGGTTATAACCACCGCGGGTCAGGAAAACGGCATCATGCAGGGCGAGGTCCCTAGCATAATGTTCCAGGGCATACCGTCCCGTTGGTTTCGGTTGCGTCACCCGCCAATCGGGTTCCTGCTCCCAACCAAAGGGCAACTGTAGACGGCTATGTTTGAACGCGGCGTCAGGCGTCTCGAAGTACCTTTCGTGCATGGTAAATCCAGAAATCTTGCCCAGCAACGGTCTCAACCAGTCCACGTCAAAATCACGGTAAATAATAGTCTCCAAAGTTCCCGCCCTTTCCGCGGCGATGAGGGGGGCCCGGTAGGGAGAATTAGCTCCCAGGGTCAAGGTCCAACGGTAGTCGATGGGAAACTGGTTTCTAGTCAGGACGATATTTGGATTACTGGCCAAGGTATCAAGATCCAGTGCCATGTGCTCATAATAGTAGACTGTCAGATCGTCTACTATATCCAACATTGTTTTGGGCTCGCGGAGCATGATATGCAGCTTCAGACCTTCCCTGGTAGCCGCCACCATCTCCGCCAGTTCTTCATAGTAACTGGTCTGCTTTTGGCAACGCCACTGCAGCCAGCGCTCCCAATGATTCTCCTTCAACCATTGATACCACTGGCGGAAACGATCGCTCACGGGACCTTGGGGTTCAGGCAACTCCAGTCCCATTTCCTCTGCAAACAGCTTTACAGTATAGTCGTCATAGCCGACCTCAAGTGTTCCAAAACCGTGGGTCGAATGACTAGCAGTAAACAGAGAGATCCCTTTGACACTTTCTTCCTGACCCAGGTCATCCAACAACCTCTGCAACATCGCCATAAAGGCAGCCTTCACCTGCGGGTGCAAGAAGTTCAGCATGGGCGAGGTACTGTGGCCTGCGGTGGTAAGGACGCGTCCGTCATAGGTGACACTGTTGACATAGTTCAGGTCCGGATTACTCAGGACTTCTTCCGGATTTCGCACTAAATACCGAACCGAAGGCAGGGACCAGTTTCGGATCATGGGATAGAAGTTGATCCCCTCATGACTGTAGCGTTCTGCCATCATTATATGAAAATCATTAGGATGACTTCTCCCACCGGCCTGGTAGTTCCCATACTCCTGAGAATTCCTATAGACGGTGCCAGCATACCAGATAACCGGATAGATGACGGTGTTCTGAGCAGTCCGCTTTAGGTAGTCGATGTGCCGATCCAAAACTGCTTTGAAAACCTCCGGAGACGTATCCTCGGGGTAACCATAAATTGGACCTAGAACAGGATCCTCCCAGTATAGGCCCAGCTGTCTCCGTTCATGCCAGGGAAGGGCGTACTCCACCGCGGGTAGGGCTTCGCCCAGGGCCACCGGTTCAATGGTGAATTGAGAGATGGCGGCGGGCGCGTCGTTTTCCCCGGTGGAGAATACGATGGCGAATTCCGCGGACGGGGCATAGAAGTAAATGGTCTGGGTCACCATCTGGTGGGAAACCCGGTACTGGTGTCCGGTCAAGTAACCGGTTCCCAACGAACAGGTCTTCGTATGGTAATGGGCAGGAGAAAAGCCCGAAGCAATTACCGAGATCTCGGCGGTACGGGTCTTGTCATCGGGATAGGTGACAGTCAGCTTCAGTAAATCGCCCCGGGACTGGGTCCGAAACAGGTAGCTAATCCGATCATTTTTCCTGGATCCGACTTCTAGATAGGGGCCAAGGGAACTATTGATCACCGTGGCCTCACCGATTTGGGAGAAGGGAGGTTCTACGACAGGGTTTACAAAAGCAGGTACCGATCTAATCACACCATCTTGATTTACCACCCGAAAATCACCGATGGGCACTTCACGCATCCACAAACCACCCTCTAGTTTTGCATATATCGTATACAGACCTTCCGACAGGCCAAGCTGCACCTTAGGGATTTCCAGGGGGCCAATTTCTAAAATACTGCCCGCTTCCCATTCCCCCGGTTGAATGCTGGGCCTATAGGTGCCCAACAGTCCGATGTATTCCCCACCCCGGAATAGGTACAAACTAACCAGTTTTTGCGAAGAAAGATCCATCCGCGGTACTTCATAGAACCCTGTGAAAGTAAAGTGGGGATCCGGGGACATACCGTCCAGGACTAGCTCCGCAGAGGTCTCCCTTGAGGTCACTGGTCTAACATGTAGCAATGGATAGGAACCAAAGTAATCGAAGGCTTTGCCGATGGGCGGATCCACCGTCACCTGTTTTAACGTAACCCTGCCTGTGGCTTGTACCATCAACACAGATACCCGGAACAACCTGGTACCGGCAGGCGGGTTCAACCTTCTTCTATACTCCACAAAGGAATCGGTGGTACCGGACAACACCAAGGGGGTTTCTTGTCCTATATACGTACCGCCCTCATCGAAGTAGTATACGGTGAAATGTAGTCCCGTGCCCTGGACCACCACGTGATCCAACTTGGCGCTGACCACCAATGTCAGTTCCTCACCATCGTAAGGGACCTCCGTGATCATCTTCAGGCCCAGCTGATCTTGAGAACTCTCGGTTTCGAAATAAAGGGCGCCTTCTTCGGTCCAACCGAAGACTGCACTGGACCCGAATGCCGCGGATCCAGTTTTAGCCAGAGTGGCCAGAGAGACTTCTTTCCGATTGGGCGGTACATCATACCAAAGGTTCCATTCCGATAGTTCTTCGGCCGTCCTCAATAGGTTCTCTCCAAGCAGATCCTGGGTCGAGGCACCTACCGCCACTAGACTAAAGACCAGCAGCAAACACACCATTAGTGTTTTAATGTAGAAACCGCGCATCCGATGTTCTTCCCTTCCTACCTTCAAGCACGCAGACTTGAGGGGTTTAGTCGCCAAAGGGACCGGTGTACTGTGGTTTGGTTCCAAGTGCCGTCCCCGCTTCTAAAACTAGCAGGGACGGCACTTGGATTCCTATCGCTACTTCTCCATCCACATCCGCGCAAAAGCCACGCGACCGGTGGAGTTAGCTAGTAGAATACCCACCGCAAAGGTGCTGGTGCCCGCTGGGGGTGTCAGTTCTGCGGTATACTCCTGCCAATCCGCCGTTCCACCAATAGCCAGGATGTCGTTTTTCCCAAGATAGCTCCCATTCTGAGCGTAATAATAGACTTCAACGTGGAAACCGCCACTGGGTCCCTGCAGATCTTCCAACTTGATGATGGCTTTGAAGAAGCGCTCCCCGTTATAGGGAATGGTTCGATTTACACTGCGGATCCCCAGGCTCTTGGAAGCATCGGAGGTCTCAAAGTAAAGACCCGCCACCTCATCGTCGGTCCAGCCAAAGACTGTAGCGGAATCAAAGATAACCGTGCCCTTTGCGACCAAATCTTCGAAGGTAACATACTTTCGATTGGGAACCAGATCGTACCAAAGCTCCCATTCGCTCCCGTTATCAGAACCGTGTACCAGGCTCCAATCGTAGGTGACTTCGTTAGCCGATACCACCGCAGCTAACAGGCTGAAAACAAGTAAAGCAGCAAAAGGGGTCATTCTTCTACTCATTTTCGTCATCTCCTTCGAAAGTCCTAATCTGTCTTACCCATCCTAATCTCTTTCAAAGCCACGTTTCCTACACTGTTTTCGAAGATAATCGCCAGAGCAAAATGGGTTGTCTCCGCTGGGGGCTCCAGCTTCAGCACGAATTCCTGCCAGCCTTCGGACTGGTTGATGCCCAGGGAATTGTTTCCTAGGAATTCACCACTGGATTTATAGTAATAGATAGTGCAATTGAGGTTACCGCTTTCTAACTCCACCAGTGCCTTAATCCTGAGTTCATTCTCCCCTAAGTAAGGGATCATTCGGTCAACAGAACGGATGCCTAACGCTCTGCTGGACTCGGAAGTACCAAAGACAATCGCCTGATAGTCCTCCGACCAGGTGAAATAGGAATCGCCCGGGAATTCGAGCCGACCGGCAACCCGTAGATCGTTATAGGTTTTAAATTGACGATTGGGTGGATTGTCGAACCACAATTCCCAAGCATCGGGAGTCTCCGTATCCCGTCCAAGCTCCCAACAGTAGGTAACCTCCAAGGAATCCGCCGGTACTACCATCAAACAGCCTGTCAAGATTCCCAAGGCAATAGCCAGACACATCCAACGACATCGAGACACTTCAGACCCTCCAATCTCTGTCATTCACGCGCCGTAAGCAAACGCTGCATTTCTGCCGCACCAATCTCAGGCGCCATGCTTCTGTCTAGGATAATACTCCGGAAATAGTCGGCAATAATCGGTTGCACCTCCGTCTGCGGCAAGGTGGTATACATGAAAGAAGGTGGCGATAGGTATTGAGTAGCCTCCGTGATGATATACAGATTCTTGGGTACGTTCCATGTATAGGCAGCGGTCTCCCAGTATTCCTCATATAGAGAGAACGCAGAGATATTCCCAGGCAAAAGACCCCGGCTCTGAAACACTCTGTGTCCTTCAGGTCCTGTCAGCCACTTGAGGAGTCTCCAGACCTCGTCTGGGTACTCGGTACGGCTGCTCATGGCAAAATAGTGGCCGGTCCCAACGATCTTTCGATCCACACCCGGTTTGATCGGCAAGTGCACAAGACCCCAATCAAAATTGATGTCGCTCTGCAACAAGATGGAAAGGGCCGCCCGGTCCGCAAAGAACACACCGTACCGTCCTGAATACCAGTCGTCGCGCACCGCTATTTTAGTCAAGCCCCTCTCTGTAAAGGTAGTCCAAAAGCGCAGTGCTTCGTGCATCTCTGGCGTATCAATGGCGGGGTTACCAGCATCGTCAAAAAGCGTCGCGCCGAAGGGCCACAGCCACGCCTCCACATGGTTAAGATTGAAAGCAAATCCGCCATATCCCCATTCGTCCAGGGGGCTGCCACCGGGGAAGAGGCGAGTCAGTTTGAACACATCGTTACGAAACTGATCGACGTCCCAATACTGAGGATCCGGCGAAGGTAAACCGTTAGCCTGAAACATGGAGTCGTTATACAGCGCAAACCAGACGTTCACCGTAAAGGGCAACACGTAGGTTCCGGATACTCCCATGTAGTGTCCAACATAGTCTGCGGGATTCGCCTCGGGATCCTTTTCAAACAGGTCGTCCAGGTTCTGAAGCAATCCTTCGTTGTAGAGGGCGTCAAAACTCACGTGATGCACCGTAAAAAGATCAGGCATTTGTCCCGAAAGGGCAAAGCGGATGACGCTCTCTCCAGAATCCACATCAGGGATGGTAATCAACTTTACAGATATGTCCGGGTTCTCTGCTTCAAACTGTTCGATGGCGGCCTGCATCTCCGACCAGGTGGCCAACGGTGTGGCAAAGGTCAGTTCTATTGTCTGTCCAGAACCCACAGCAGTAAGCAAACCCACCATGAACACCAAGATGACCAGCACACCAACAGGACGAACGGAAGAATACTTTAACATAGGTCTCCTCCTTTCTCTTTTCCCGTCGTCTGTCGTTAATGCCCGTTATTCGCTAACTACACACACCTCCATTCCCAAAGCATGCCCAAGCTTTTTAATCTTCCCGATCTGCTTTCCGATACCCAGGGCTAAGTGGTGACTAACACCAGCTCTGCTCCAACTTTCAACGAAGGACCGTACGTCCTCTCTAAATCTAATGCGACTATTGGTATTACCCGTACTGGGGATCGGCCCCGGCAGGGACTCACCCTCTGCACAGACGAACTTGAACGAACCGTCGTAGTCTTGGGTCAAGGTAAGGAGGGTCACAGGACCGGTCCGCACCTTAAACTCCGTGGATACACCAAAGCCCTGCTTACCATGATAGAGGCTCAAACCTCGCAGTTTGGGTTTTTCGTCACTGATCAGGATGTGACCAGGACCATCGTGACCAATGAGAACCAAATTGTCATTGAAGTCTACCGGATGCAGTTCAGCAAAGGAACCCCCGGCGCCAAAGCCATGCATGATGAACATTGATACACAGGTCTTCATATCCCCTTCTCCGGCCACGGGAATCCCCCGGCCGGTCAGCAAGGAATTGCCCACAATCATGCCGGCAATCAACCGTTCGTAGTCACCGCCGGGTACACCCCGGTAAAAGTAGGCCAGGCCATGACACTGCTGGTCTTCGATGAAATACCTCAGACCCACCGAAACCTTAGCCGCCCAGGCTAGGGCCTCGGGATCAACTTCCTTTGCAATCGGATCAGAACCAGGCTGGGGAAAGTCAAAGTAAGCACGGATTAGTTCCATTTCCTCTCGTTGTTCTTCAGGGGTGACGGCCTGCACTTTCCCGTAAAAGTCACACATCTCTAAAAACTTAATATTCAGGCCAAACTGAATGTGAAATAGGGCGGGATCGAAGCACATATCCAACATCCCGTCGTAGGTATGACCCAGAAATCCCAGGGTTCCATACCTTAAGTTTCTAAGCACCTTTGCCACCTGACACCATTCGTCCAGTTCCGCCCACACCATCTCATCTTCCAGCTTCCCAAAAACAACTTCAAAGGGAATCCCCGCCCGGGTAAGAACGTATCCCAGTTCCGGCAAGGAGGTACAATTGTCGTTTTCCAGCTGATGGGCAGTGGTTGTACGGGGATAGTCAAGATGCTCCAAAGGTTGCAAACCAACCAAAACGATGGGGGCCAGGGTTTGGCGGAACACCGGGAACACCGTAGCCGATGTGGCATAGGTGACCATGTTGCACATGACCAGGTCCACATCGTGCTGGTTGAAAAACACGGCAGCTGCTCTAGCCTTATCCACCGTATCCACCAGACCCGCCGAAACCACCTCACAACCATAACCCTGCAGCCGTTGCACGAAGTAGTCGTAATGGTTCTCCAAACGTTCCCTCAATCCCGGAAACTGAGACCAATATCTTTGCAAGCCCACATAAAAGACACCTATTTTCGGTTTCTGCCAAGCCATGATCAAATCTTCCTCACTCTAGTAATTTTCCTACCAGCGTATCTGTAGGTTACCGCTCACCTTCCGTACAATAACCGAGCAAGGACCCCGCTCTAGTTCATAGTCCGGGTGTACCGTCACCGCCCCTAGGGAAGCTAAGGGTGGGTAGATTACCACGTCGGCTTCTTCTAACCCCGTCAAGCTATACTGGGAAACCACGTCCCCAAAGGGCATTGGCTCCAAACGTCGGTTGCTTACCTTGCCCCGTTCCTGCCGCACAAAAACTCGACACCGTTCGTAAATTGTCTTTGGGAAGTGGATGACTGCCTCTCCCTGTTCAAACAGCAGATCGTAGTTTTCGGGAATGGGTACCCCCTGCGGGAAACTAATCTTTAAAGAACTAGTAAGATCGGCTTTATACCCTGTGAAAAAGTATTCATTATTCCTTCTGGAAACGAAAATCTGTGTAGGCAAAGTGGATTCGTCGCCATAAATCTGTTCGATGCGATAACCCATCTCCCCCAACAGGCGCAGACACACCTCGGCGGCCTTCCGATCCACCGCCCGCCTGTCGGAAACACTCCCTCGCACCCAACCGATAACACCTTGCCCGAGGGGGCGCAAGAAGGCATAGGGAGTAGAAGCGCCGGTGCCCTTTTCCACGGAGGCAATGATCTTGCTGACAGCAGATAATCTCAAAAACTCGATGCTTCCAGCCGAAAGGACTTCGTCGTGCTCACAGCTGCAATTCCGTTCTCTCCCCACGTAGTCCCTATAGATCACCGAAACCTGACCAGAAAACCCGCTTTCAATTGCTTCGACACCTAATAGCTTCCTGGCTTGCTCCTCGGTGCTATACAACGGTCCGTAGACGATGACTCTCCCGCCACTATGGACGAAACGACCGAGCAATTCACCCATGGTTCCAAGTAGACAGGCGGGAACAAAGAGCACCGAATCCATAAGCTGCTGCCATTTTTCCTCCTGAGCTAAGCGGGCAAAGACTGTGGAGCTCACCACGCTGTTCATGGGCAACCCCACATCGATGGCCCAGCTAGCATAGGTGTCGTAAAAGAAGGGTTCCCGCGACGCTACTTTGGGATCGTCCTCAAAGACACTGTGAAACTCGTCGAAGGGGTATACCCAGGTAACAAGGCCCAACTTGTCGGGCTGCTCCCTCAGAGCATGGTATAGATAAGGGAGCACTTCCCGGGCAATATCCTCGCGAATCTCTCCATCGCGATCGTCGATAGTCAACAGGGCCAGATCTTGGGGAGTCTCGATTTCCCCCTCCAGATTCAGTCGAGTAACTAGCCCCGGAACGTAAATATCATAGGGCTGCCGGTTATACGGTCGATCGAACCAGGGGGTCTGCCAAAACCATGGGTCACTGATGTAATAGCGAAAACCGAATGGGCCGGGAAAGGCACTGATACGGCTTAGGTAACTGGTCATCTCCAGCCCCACAGAATTGGTAAAGAAGACAGTGGGCGGGTTCACCGGAGATCGTCGGAGTAAGCCGGTGGCATAGATATCTTTCATGGAAACACTCTTGCCGGACAGATCAATTCCCACGGACCAGTTGGTTCCCCGCGCTTCCACTACGGGTTCGTCGAAGCTTTCCCGAAAGGTCATCCAGAATTGAGCAATTTCTTCCGCCCGCTCGGGGGATACCGCCTCTGGCAAAGTCTCTGCGGTGGGAAACTGCCAGGGAGTATCGGAAAAGCCCAAACCATTAGAAAACCAAACGTGGTCAAAACCCAACGTCCGGCAAAAGCTTGCCGCTTGCCTGCCGAGGAAACGACCGAAGGGTTCTCCCGCAGGAATACCATGGGGATAAGCGGCATAGGGGCGATCGTCTGCTTCTAGACGTGCTTCACAGCGAATAAAGGCCGGTACGCCACTTCCGAGGATCTCCCGATGAACCCGGTAAGGAAACTCCGACTCGCAGAACTCGGGTCCCGGGTCAATCCCTATTCCCACAGTGATCTCCACGTCAAATTCTTGCTTTCCCACGTACTTCAGAGCATAGACTATGTCCCGTAGATCCGCATAGGTAAAGGGGCCCCAGTCTTCCCGATAGTTGTATGTAGGAGGAAGGTGCTTGCCTTGATGCCAATAGTTTCCATCTTCCCTATGTCGATGGCCCACGTAGTGAGCCCACTCGATAGTCGCGGACAGATCGTTATTCCAAAGGAAGACTTCTTCACCACTGCCCACCCACAAAAGAACACTATGCTCAGAACCCAAAGCCAGTAGAGTCTGCCACGGCTGAAATAGCCGTCTAGAAACCTCCTGCACACCCAGTCGGCGGTACTTGTCGAAGGGCTTCAGGCTGGTTTCCAGGATAACCCGTTTGCCAACCATGCGGGACGTAACGTCCATTCTGACATCACGACCTTTCCAGGCACTTTTGCACTTTTTGCTTTTAAGTACGCACTTCCTGTTATTCACAATACTACCATGGTCTGGTTTACTTGTCAATCATTTTATGCTTAACTCGTTTACCGAGGCTATGTAAGCACCTTGAGCAGGCTTTTGAGGCTTAGAAGCCTATTGGTGTGTTGCCGGCACTCGTTAGT
>DUMW01000080.1 GCA_012839765.1 Bacillota bacterium | reverse complement strand
TATTATGTCGATATGTTACCATGAACATTGGTTTTCAGAAAAAATGCAAAAAACTCATTGACATGTTCCCGTAAACGAAAGGTGCAAAAAATCAGCCCAAGACATCAATCCGAGCGGCTCGTGCCAAGGGGAAGCCCACTTACTTGACCTGGGTGTGTATACTTTTACTGGTGACGGGGGTTATGTGGAGCTGAGGTGTTTGCCCGATGGGAAAGGTTTTATCCGGGCTGCCGATGTAGTCTTTGAAAGGGTTACGCGGTAGTCCCATGGGTGTGTAGGACAGAGTAGGCTACGTCCGAAGTCAACCCCGTTGCTCTACTAGAAAGCTTCGAACCCTACTTGGGCTCCCCTGGGGAAGGCAAATTATCTTGCTTTCCCCAGGGGAGCCTTGACTAATTGGCCCTTTACAATCCCTGGTGATTGTGCTAACATATTGGAAATCCCGGAAATCATGAAAATGTGAGGAGAAGAGGACGGATTACATGTCTGTACGGGGGATTAGAGGAGCAATAACGGCAGAAAACAATGATAAGGATTCTATTTTCGTCGCAACCCAAGAACTGGTGCGACAGGTGATCGTGGCTAATCAGCTTGCCACCGAGGACATTTGTAGTATTATCTTTACCGTTACCCAGGATCTTGATGCAGCCTTCCCTGCCACCGCGGCCAGGGCCTTGGGTCTAGACTTAGTACCCATGATCTGTTCTTACGAGATCGCGGTGCCGGGCAGCTTGCCAAGGTGTATTCGCCTGCTGATGCATGTGAATACAGAAAAGAAACAAGACGAAATCGTGCATGTCTATCTAAAAGGGGCAAGATCTCTGCGTCCGGATCTGGTATAGTAGATGGTAAAGTATAACAAGAAGGAGAGAAGGCCTACTGGCCGAGGAAGATGAAGTATCCCCAAACTCGTAAGTGTATCGACAGAATCACCCCCTATGTACCGGGAAAGCCCATCGAGGAGGTCCAACGGGAACTGGGTATCTCCGACGTTATTAAGCTGGCTTCTAACGAAAACCCCCTGGGACCTTCGCCTCTGGCGGTTCAGGCCATGGTGGATGCGGCGGCAAACATGGCCCTCTACCCCGACGGGGCTGCCTTGGCCCTGAAGGAGAAGCTAGCTGCCCATCTGAACGTACCCGTAGAGTCCTTGGTGGTGGGTAACGGCTCCGATGAGATTTTGAAGCTCATCGCCGAAGCCTTCGTGGATAGCGAGGATTCAGGAATTTACGCAGATCCTTCCTTTAGTGAGTATGCTTACGTATTGCGCCTGATGGGGGCCCGGGAAGTGGCGGTGCCCTTAGTAGATTTCACCCATGACCTGGAAGCCATGGCCCAGGCGATGGATGAGACTACCAAGATCGTCTTTGTGTGCAACCCCAACAACCCCACCGGCACCATTGTCGATGAGGCAAGTCTGCGGGCCTTTGTGGACAGGATTCCCGAGGATGTCTTGGTGGTCATCGACGAAGCCTACTACGAGTATGTTGATGATCCCAGTTATCCCCAGACGGTGCCTTGGGTGTTGGAGCGACCTAACGTGGTGGTGACCCGCACTTTTTCCAAGGTCTACGCTCTGGCGGGCCTGCGGGTGGGTTATGCGGTGGCTAACCCCAAACTGGCCGCGGACATCAATCGGGTAAAGGAACCCTTCAACGTCAATAGCATGGCCCAGGTGGCCGCGATTGCCGCCTTGGCGGATCAGGCCCACGTACAAAAGAGTGTGGAAGTCAACCGCCAGGGGAAAGAATACCTGTATGCGGAGTTTGAAAAACTGGGTCTTGCCTATGTGCCCACCCAAACAAACTTCATCTACGTGGATTTGGGTAGGCCCAGTGCCGATGTATATCAGGCATTACTCCGGCAGGGAGTGATCGTCCGTCAGGGAGATCCCTTCGGTCAGCCCACTTTTATCCGGGTGACCATCGGTATCCCCGAGCAGAACCAACGCTTTGTGGAGGCCCTGCGGACACTGTTCTAAATTGTTATTTTTGTTGATCAAGACCAAACGAGGTGTCGGCCATGATTATTGTGATGGAGCCGAAGGCGGGTACTTCGGAACTGAATCATGTGATTGAGCGGCTCAAGGAATTAGGCTTCGAGGCGCACCTGTCCCAAGGGGTGGAAAGGACCATCATCGGTGCCATCGGGGACAAGACCAAGATTAACGTGGAGTTTCTGGAGGCCATGCCTGGGGTGGAGCGGGTCCTTCCCATTTTGCAGCCCTTCAAGCTGGCCAGCAGAGAATTCCGACCTGAAAGATCCCAGGTGAAGGTGGGGGACGTGGTCATCGGTGGGGAGCAACTGGTGATCATGGCGGGGCCCTGCGCCGTGGAAAGCGAGGAACAGCTTTTGGAAGCCGCGGAGCAGGTGAAGGCCGCGGGTGCCACCATTTTACGGGGTGGCGCTTTCAAACCCAGGACTTCCCCCTATTCCTTCCAGGGTCTTGAAGAGGAGGGGCTTAGACTCTTAGCCCTGGCCCGGGAGAAGACGGGGTTGCCCGTAGTGTCCGAAGTGGTTAACCCCCGGGACGTGGAGTTGGTTAGCCAGTATGTGGACATGCTGCAGATCGGGGCCCGCAACATGCAGAACTTCACCCTCCTGCGGGAAGTGGGACTTACCAGAAAGCCGGTGTTGCTTAAGCGGGGAATGTCCGCGACCATCGAGGAGTGGCTTATGGCGGCGGAATACATCATCTCCGCGGGTAATTTTGATGTGGTCCTCTGTGAGCGGGGGATCCGCACCTACGAGACGGCCACCCGCAATACCCTGGATCTTAGTGCCGTGCCCTTGATTCGGGAACTCAGCCATTTGCCCATCATCGTGGATCCCTCCCATGGCACCGGGAAAAGGCGTCTAGTCACCGCCATGGCCCGGGCAGCAGTGGCCGCGGGAGCCGACGGGCTTATGGTGGAAGTGCACCCTTGCCCGGAAAAGGCTCTGTCCGATGGTCCCCAGTCCCTGCGTCCCGACGAGTTTGCCGCGTTGATTGGGGAAGTAAGGAAAGTGGCCCAAGTGATGGAACGTCGTCTGTAGGAAGTGGACCTATGCGGAAGGTTGTCATTGTTGGATTGGGACTGATGGGGGGGTCCCTGGGGTTAGCCCTCAGGTGTCGTACCGAGGATGTTTACGTCATCGGGTACGATACATCCCCCGAAGTCTGTCAAGAGGCTTTGAGCTTGGGCGCCGTCGATCAGATCGCCTCTACGGCGGCGGAGGCTTTCTCCTTTGGTGAGGTGGTCTTTTTGGCCACCCCCATTCGGGGGATTATGGAGTATCTAACGGTGGCTGCCCAGTATTGTCCCCCCGGGAGTGTCATCAGTGATCTGGGCAGCACCAAGGAACAGATTGTGGAGACGGCCCGCCGGGTCCTGCCCCCGGGGGTTACCTTCATCGGAGGACATCCAATGGCCGGCAAAGAACGTAGTGGCATCACTGCCGCCAGTCCCCATCTGTTCGAAAACGCCGCGTATATCCTCACTCCCTTTACGGACTGCCCCAAAGAAAACCTGACACGGTTGCAGGCTCTGGTGGAGGATACTGGTGCCTTTCCGGTTATCCTCAGTCCCCAGGATCATGATCTGATCGTGAGTGTGGTCAGTCACCTGCCGCACTTATGCGCGGTGGCCTTGACCCTGACCGCAGGCAAACTCAGTGGGACCTATCCCGAACTGTTAGCCTTGGCCGCGGGTGGCTTTCGGGACACCACCCGGGTGGCCTCAGGGGATCCGGGGCTTTGGCTTCAGATCCTGGAGACGAATAAGGGGCATATTCATCGGGCCATTGAGCAGTTGAAAGAAGTTCTAACGGATCTGCAAAGGGCTTTGGCCGAGGACGGCGAAGTACTATACGAAAGGCTCCGTGCTGCCAAGGTCCTGCGGGATGAGCTGCCCAGGCACAGCCGGCGGCTCACCAATTATTATGAGCTGACCGTGCAGGTGGCCGATGAACCGGGAGCCATTGGGGCCATTGCAGGGATTTTGACCGAAGAGAAGATTAATATCGCGGATATTGAGATCATGCGGGCCAGGGAGGGCGAGGCCGGTGTGTTGCGGTTGGGATTCAGTGATGAGCAGCAACTGGATCAGGCCCTCAAGGCCCTAAGAAGTCGCGGACATCTGGTAACGCGGCGGACCTGAGTGGGAAGGGGGAACCGGGTGGTACCCGGAGTTGGTCTATGCTGAAGGTGAAGCCAGCCAAGGGATTGCAAGGACAGTGTCGGGTACCGGGGGACAAGTCCATCTCCCACCGGGCCCTCATGTTAGGTGCCATTGCCCGGGGGACTACCCACATCCAAGGACTTCTGGAGAGCGCGGATTGCCTAGGAACCCTGGAGATTTTGAAGTCCCTGGGCAGTGATATCACACGAATAGGTCCCGGTGAGTATATTGTACAGAGCGTGGGGCAGGATCAATTGCGGGAGCCAGAAGAGGTCCTTGATGCGGGAAATTCCGGCACCACCATCAGGCTGCTTTTGGGCCTGGTCAGTACCCGACCCCACTTTTTTGTGTTCACTGGGGATGCTTCCCTGCGCCGGAGGCCCATGGATCGGGTGGTAAAGCCCCTCAGGCAGTTGGGGGCCCAGATCGATGGCCGGCAAGGGGGAATGTATGCACCCATAGCGGTCAAGGGTGGGCCTTTGCAGCCGGGGCATATCCAGAGTCCGGTGGCCAGTGCCCAAGTGAAGTCCGCTGTGTTGTTAGCCGGTTTGGGGATTCCAGGGACCACTACCGTTACGGAGCCAGCCTTGTCCCGGGATCACACCGAGCGGATGTTAACCTACTTGGGGTGTCCTGTGGAGCGGGAAGGTACGACCGTGGGGGTTACGGGACCCAGGGAACTGGAGGCCCGACCTATCACTATTACTGGGGATTTCTCATCGGCGGCATTCTTGCTGGCGGCCGCGGTACTGTTACCCGACAGTGTTGTCACTATTGAAAACGTCAATCTCAATCCCACCAGAACTGGATTCTTGGAAGTGCTCCGCCGGATGGGGGCCCAGGTGGAAATCGCTAATATCCGGGAGGTGTGCGGTGAACCGGTGGGGGACATTACCGCTAGATCTAGCTCCCTACAGGGATGTGAGATCGGAGGCGATCTCATTCCTTGGATCATCGATGAGTTGCCCCTGGTGGCCCTGTTGGGCAGTCAGGCCCAAGGAGAGACCCTGGTGACCGATGCCGCGGAACTGCGGGTGAAAGAATCGGATCGAATTCATACAACGGCTATGGAGTTGGGCAAACTGGGATTGAAGATGGAGACCTTTCCCGATGGGTTCCGGGTGCAGGGCGGCCAGATGTTGCAGGGGGGCCAGTGCAGCAGTTGCCATGACCATCGGATCGCCATGATGCTGGTGGTAGCGGGGCTATTGGGCCGGGAAGAAACCTGGATTGAGGCTCCCAAGTGCATTGGAATCTCCTTTCCAGGGTTTGTGGATCTGCTGAACGAGCTGTGTCTTGAACAATGCGTTGAAAGTTTTTAGCTGGCATTAAGAGGAATATTTGGTTTTTCCGAGAATATATGTACATGAAGACTTGTTGATATCGCGAATTGAGGTAAAGGTTGCAGGGAATGGTTGATAAGTTGTCTATTGCAATTGATGGTCCTGCCGGTGCTGGTAAGAGCACTGTGGCCAGATTGGTAGCAGAGCAGTTGGGGTATCAATATGTTAACACCGGTGCGATGTATCGGGCTTTCGCTTTAAAGGTGGCCGAAGCGCGCACCGATTCATCAATCCCTCCAGAGATCTGCGCTCTTCTTCAAACGACCTCCATCGATCTGAAAGGCGACCAAGTCTACCTGGATGGCATAGATGTATCTGAAAAAATCCGCAGCACAACAATCGGTGCCTTAGCCTCAGATATTTCCACGCTGCCGGAAGTGCGGGAGCAGATGGTACGTTGGCAGCGGGAGATGGCTAAGGATAAGGGTGTGGTAATGGACGGGCGCGATATCGGGACGGTGGTGCTTCCCGATGCCGATGTGAAAGTGTTCCTCACCGCCAGTCTCGAGGAACGGACCCGCCGACGTTTTGAGGAAATGCGGGCCAAAGGCCTGGAAGTCAACTGGGATGACGTTGAGGCTGAGATCATAAAACGGGATGAGCAGGATAGCTCCCGGGCTGTGGGTCCATTGAAACCGGCGCCCGATGCGGTGATTTTAGATTCCACCGATCTTAATATATCCGAAGTGGTCGGTAGAGTTATAGATTTGTGCAAGAGGAGACTTGAGTCTTGTTCTACAGAGTAGCCAAGGTCATTGTATGGACAATTCTAAAGGTGTTCTTCTGGCTCAAAATTGAAGGGCAGGAAAACGTACCTCCGGAAGGCCCTTTGATTGTGGCGGGTAACCACGTCAGTTATCTTGACCCCTTGGTGATTGGTGTTGGTATCCCCCGGAGACTGTACTTTATGGCGAAGGCGGAGCTGTTCGACGTTCCGGTGTTGCGTACGCTGATTGTGAAACTAGGTGCCTTTCCCGTGCAGCGGGGGGGAAACGACCGACGGGCCATCGCCAAAGCCTTGGGGATTCTGCAGGACGGACGGGTTTTGGGTATTTTCCCCGAAGGGACGCGGGCCGAGGATGGAGAACTCCTACCGGGTCAAAGCGGTACCGCTGCCCTCGCGCTGAAGACTGGCGCTACCATTTTGCCAGTGGCGGTCAGCGGTACGGAGAGAATACTCAGTAAACGCCATTTTTTCCGGTTTAGTCGAATTGTCCTTAAGATTGGTACACCAATACCTGTTGAACAAGAAAAACGGCTCAACAAAGAACGGGTGGCGAGTCTGACTGCGCGAGTGATGGAGAGCATTGGAGAGTTGTTGGAAGCGCGCTGAAGTTGTTTGAGGAGCCAAGGAAAAAGAGTAAAGGTAAAGGAGGGACGTTGTTACAGATGGAGATCTTGATTGCAGAGAAGGCTGGGTTTTGCTTTGGGGTGAAAAGGGCCTTTGATTTAACCCGCGAGGCCGCCAGCCAAGCCGCTGGACCGATCCATGTCCTGGGACCACTTGTTCACAATCCCCAAGCCATTGCCTTATTGGATAAACTCGGCGTGTCTACTGCATCAGATCTAGAGGAAGTGTCGGAGGGTACCTTGGTGATTCGCTGTCACGGAGTTCCTCCCAGCGTGATAAAGGAGGCCAAGGACAAAGGCCTCACCGTCATCGATGCCACTTGCCCCTTTGTGGCCCGGGCCATTGAACTGGCTAGGCGCCTCAAGGATGAGGGGTATCCGGTGGTGATCGTCGGGGATCCGGAACACCCGGAGGTGGTAGCAATCAATGGCGCCACCGACAACCAAGCGGAGGCAATCAAGGAGCCTGAAGATTTGGTTGATGGGCACACCTACAAGCGGGTGGGTGTCTTAGCTCAGACGACCCAAACCCTGCAGAACCTGCAGGATTGTGTGAGCAAATTGCTGGAACGGTCCCAGGAAGTGCGGGTTTACAATACAATCTGTACTGCCACAAGTGAACGGCAGGCCGCGGCACTACATCTCGCCCAACAAGTGGATGTGATGCTAGTGGTGGGCGGTCGAAATAGTGCAAATACACGGCGATTGGTGGAAATCTGCGGAGATGTGAACGCCAGGGTGTACCACATCGAGGAGGCCCATGAGATCGAACCAAGTTGGTTTCAGGGGGCCAAGAAGGTGGGTATTACCGCTGGGGCGTCTACGCCTTCGTGGATAATTGAGGGGGTACTAGACAGAATGACTGAACTAAACAAGGAACTGGACACATTGCAGGAAGAACAGGTGGAAGAGGTTAAGGCTGAAGAGGTACAGGCCGAAGCTTCTGACGCTGCGGAAGGGGCAACTCAGGCGGCCGTAGAAGAGACGGCCAAGGCCACCGTGGAGCAGCAGTTGGCAGATTACGAAAGCAGTTTCGTGAATCTGCAACCGGGCCAGATCGTCACGGGCCGGGTGGAGCAAATCGGTGCCGATGAGATCATGGTGGATATCGGCTATAAGTTCGAGGGAACCATTCCCATCAAGGAAGCGGGCAGCGAGGAGCTCCATGTGGGAGAAGAGATCGAGGTTTACGTCGCCAAGGTGGAAGATGACACCGTGTTGTTGTCTAAGCGGCGGGCCGATCGGGAAAAGGCCTGGAAGAAGCTCCAGGAAGCCTATGAGAATGGTACCACCATTGAGGCAGTGGTAAAGGAACGGGTAAAAGGCGGTTTGCTGGTGGATGTGGGTGTCCGGGGCTTCATCCCTGCTTCCCATGTGGATATGGGCTACGTGGATGACTTGGACAAGTACGTCAAGGAGCATGCTACCTTTAGCCTGAAGGTAATCGAACTGGACCGGGCCAAGAACAACGTGGTGCTATCCCGGAAGCAGGTGCTGGAGGAGGAGTACGAGAAGGCTAAGAAGCGGGTCTTCGAGGAACTCAAGGAAGGCGATATCGTCAAGGGTGAGGTCCGGCGACTCACTGACTTTGGTGCCTTCGTAGACATTGGTCACGGTGTGGAAGGTCTGCTCCATGTATCCGAGATGTCCTGGGGTCGTGTCCGGCATCCCAAGGATGTGGTGGCGGTGGGTGACACCATCGATGTCATGATCCTGAAACTGGAACCTGACCGGGAACGGATCTCCTTGGGTCTGAAGCAGACCAAGCCCGATCCTTGGCACAATATCTCCGCGCGGTATAGAGTGGATCAGATCGTAGAAGGAGAGATTACCCGGATCGTCGACTTCGGTGCTTTCGTGCAGCTAGAGGAGGGTGTAGAGGGTCTGGTGCACATTTCCCAGCTGGCGGATTACCATGTAACCCGGCCTGAGGATGTGGTGACCACCGGTGAGAAAGTACGGGTAAAGATCCTCAACATCGATGAGGATGCCCACCGGATTGGGCTAAGCCTGCGGGATGCCCAGGAAGGCTCCTCCCAGTCCCAACCGAAACAGGAAGAGCCGGTCCCCGAGCCAACGGATAATGGCAACGTCACCATAGGCGATGTGGTGGGAGACCTGAGCAGTCTCTTCGAAAAGAAGAGCGAGTAGGCGCGAAGTCTTTCGAAGGGCAATGTGCTTTGGCATATTGCCCTTCGATCCTTTCCGGCTTGTTTTGCCAAACCTATTCCTGGATTTCCGCCGGGGGTATGGCAGCTTCCATGGTAAGCTTGGGGGGAACCAACTCCGTTAGAATGCCGAAGCCAACCATGAACGATGGCTTCGTCTTTGGCAGGGAAGATGGACTGAAAATTGGCTTCGACCTCGAGTTTAGTCCCCGTTTTATTCCAGCTTTGCCTAGACTGGACGTACAGCTTATCAAATTCCTCCCGGCTTGTGGTTATGGTTCCATGTGTAGTCACTGTGAATCCATCCCTCGCACCCACGGGTACACTGAAGAATACCTCTAATTCCGGTGCAAGGCATGGTGCGAGGACGGTGCCGTACCCAGTACGTAATCGGTGAAAAAGGCCACCGCCCTGTTCTGTGATGGTAGGTTTCCTCCCGGTTGCTAATGTCAAGAGGGGCGAAATCTTTCGGGGTTGGTGCGGTGCGGGTTGCGGTTGGGTCGGGTTGATACGAAGTCGTTTCACCAAAGGGTGCTGTTGTTGCGCGTTTCAGGAAACCCTCGGTGGTGAGGAAGCAATGGCGGCCGTTCCAGTAGGATGGACAATGAAGGTTGCTTTCATCCAATTGATCTGGTTTGATCCCTAGTTCTTACAGGAAGGGGGGTAAGGTCGATGGAGTGGTCCTCCATGAATTCCAGCAGGTCTGCGGCCTGGTATTCCGACAGGATGATCAGATCCGGTAGCTCCTTGTTGAGGATGCGGATCACCGGTTCGTCCATGGGCACCCGAAGATATCTGGCGCTTCTTCTACTTACTACCTTACATACTATGCCAGTTTGTGTTAACAGATTTGCTGCTGAGCCTGCTAAAACTCTCTCACGATGAACCCGCCGGGACAAAAGCAGTTTGGTCTTGTGAAAAGCGCACTGATTTGAGCGATCCTTGGGAGATCCGGGTTGAAAGCTTCGGGCGATGTTGACTTGCTTAGGCCACCTTGGAGTGGATAGTCAATCCGTTGTCTTGGAGGCCGAAACGTTTTATGGGAATTCTTACGATCTCTTGTTCGCGGGCTCAAAGATGTGCAGCTAGCTATCAGCGATACCCATGAAGGGCTCAAGGATGTCATTTGCGCTGTGTCCCCGAAACCCTAAGGGCCCCGCAAAGTGGTGGAAGAGTTGGAGCCCTTTGTCTGTTCAGGCCATTACCTCCTCATGAACGGAGTGGACCACCTGGAGGCCCAGGAGAATTTAACCAGGGTTCTGGAAAATTTGAAGAAACATTGTGCGGCAGAATTGGCAGGTTTGGAGCTAATGCACAGCCGGCTGGAGGACTATGTACAGCAGGCAGGAAGTAGCTTGGGTTGGGACGGGCGCAGGGCGGCCCAGCTTTCTGTGCCGGAACTGGTGGGCGAATTGCGGGAAGGAAGGGCCTACTTCGCTGTGTCCCACACCCTATCTAGCCGGGTGTACCTCAAACAGGAGAACGTCCGTCTGTCCACCGTCCTGGAAGCGGTGCTAGAACCCCTCCAGACTTTGCGGGTGGTTACGGGGATTGGCGGACCGGATCGGGAGCTTTTGGACTATCTATGGCGACGGCTTCTGGAAAACCACCCCCACGATAGTATCTGCGGGTGCAGTGTGGATGTGGTTCACGAAGACATGATGAGCCGCTGGCGGGAAGTGCGGGAGATCCTGGAGGACGGTCTGGCCCGGGAGTTTCACCAGCTAGTCCGCAGGGCCCAGATCGCGGGATTGGCCCAGGAGGATCAACTCCTTTTACTTTTCAACCCCTCCCAGGAGAAAACCAGCAGCTGGGTCGAAGCGAAAGTCTTTATCCCCAGGGATTGCGGCGAGACCTTTGCCCTGGAGAGCCTAGAGGGAAGACCCGTCCCCTATACCATTCTTCGGCGGAAGCCCGGGTGTTGGCGCTCTTTAAGTCCGGTAAACCTGCCCGGTGTGATCCAGGGAACGGAATTCCAGATCGGCTTTTTCGCCGAAGACTTGCCCCCCTATGGTCTTGCCTTTTACCGGGTGCGGGTGGGACAAAGGGCAGTGATCCAGTGGTCTAACCCTTGGGGCGGTGCTACTTTGGAAAATGATCTTGTGCAGGTTACGGTGCGGGAGAATGGCACCATCGATCTTTTGGATAAACGAACCCAGAATCTTTTTGCCGGCTGTTTGCTCCTGGAGGATGGGGGAGATGCGGGGAATACGTACCTCTATCGGCCGCCTATCCGGGATGAGCTGTACACCAGCTACAATGTGCGGGGGGAAGTGAAACAGGTATTACGCACCCCAGATGTGCAAAGATGTGTCATCTCCTTTACCTGGGACTTGCCCGAAGGGTTGGTGGCAGGGTACCAAGAGCGGTCTACGGTGAAGGTGCCTGTGCCCTTCGAGATCGCTTTGACCTTGGCCAAAAACTCCCGCCGGGTGGATGTGGAGATTACCTGCCAGCACCGGATTAGGGATCACCGTTTGCGTCTGGTTTTCCCCACGATGTTTTCTTCTGTCCGGGGGAAGGTGGTCTGCGATCAGGTATTGGCCGGGGTCCAATATGATGTGGTGACCCGTCCGGTACCCACCGTAGAAGGGGTGGATCCCACCAAGGTTCATCCTAGCTGGCATTGGCTGGCCTTGGTGAAGGAAGGGCAGACCGCAGGTCTTGGGGTCTTCCACGAGGGACTGCATGAATATGGGTTCACCCGCATCGACGGCCGGGTGGGCCTGGCCATCACTTTGCTGCGGGCGGTGGAGTGGCTGTCGGGGGAGCCGATGGGCCAGTATCCCTACCTTCTTGAGGAGGAGCGGGTACCAGGAGCCCAATGCCAAGGGGTGCACACTTTCCGCCTGGCCCTTTCTCCCTTTGGCGGGGACGGGGAGGAGGAGAAGACGGCTTTGTACAGGGAGGCAAACCAGTGGCTAGCGGGCATTTACGCCTACTCTTACCCCCTGGACCGCTTTCAGTGGGAGACGGGCCGTCCCTGGCGGAACGACTTTCCGGAGAAGACCAGGTTCCTACGGGAGGATGGCGACGCCGAATTGCCCTGTTTGGATGCTTGGCAGAGCCTGTTGGAGCTTCGGGGAGAAGGGGTGGTGCTGAGTGCTATCAAACCGCCGGAAAATGGCAACGAAAGCAATTCTTTGGTGATCCGCTGCTTTAACCTGCGGGATTTCCGTACCGAAGGTCAGCTGGTCCTGCCCACGGCGCGCATCAAAGGGGCTTGGCGGTTGAACTTGGCCGAGGAAAAACAAGCCCCGTTGTCCCCGCAGGGCAGTGGTGTCAGCTTCTTCCTGGAACCTAGGGAGATTGTGACGATTCAGCTGGAAATGGAACCACTGGGGACCTAAGGTCTGTCCAGACTTTGGAGCCGGGAAGGCAGCGAGTTTGCCGAAAGTGTTATCAGAAAGAACCGCCCAAGGGAGAGCTCAGGCTCTCCCTTGGGCGGGCTGTACTCTGGATAGAGCTTGTCCCTTTTCGTGTGACACCCTTAGGTTAGGGTGATCTTCACCGGTGTGGGGTTTGCCAGATTATCGCTTACTGGACAACGGTCTTCCACCGTTTCTAACCATTTGGCCACGGTGGCTTCGTCGGCGGTGGTCTTCGGTGAGATCTTCACCCGGATTTCCTGGAAGCCGGCCCGTTCATCGGTGGCCTTGCCTGAAAAACGCGCCGGGTTCAAATCCCCCTCCAGTTCAAAGTCAATTCCCTCCAAGGGCATATTCATCTCCTTGGCTACCAGATGCCCCACTACACTGAGGCAACCAGCCAATGCGCCCAGGACGTATTCCACCGGTGTAGCTCCCTCGTCGGTTCCTCCAATGCTCTTCGGTTCATCTACAATGATCTGAAAGCTGCGTGCAGTAACCACCGTCTTCGTTGGGTTGGCACTACTGGCTTTTACCCGGTAAGTGGCCATGTCGTCACTCTCCTTAGGGTTGTTGTAATGCAACATTAGTATGCCTTGGACTAGGGTTCCACACGGCTTGTTTTCGGGGGAAACCCTTCAGGGAAAGTTTGGTTGTCCCCCAATGATTATATCCCTTTCGGTGATTTCCAGCAAGTGCCCTTTATCGGTTCAAGGTGGACCGTAGTATGCCTACGTCCCTTGGGAAAAGAAGCGGCCCGCAGCCCGTTTGTTTTACACTTAGTCTGAAGAAGGAACCACAAGGAACCCCGCATCGCGTCGAGTTTTGAGGGGCTTATTTTTTTTGCATTTTTATCATTTTTATGTATAGTAAAGTACGGTAAACCGTGGTATAATAAGAGGTATCTATGCCTTAGGGGAGGAATACGATGAACCTCAAACAGTCCCGAAGAAAGAACGGTAGAGTATACCTCACAATCGAGAAGGCCTATCGCGATGCGAACGGTAAACCAC
>DUMW01000079.1 GCA_012839765.1 Bacillota bacterium | reverse complement strand
TGGAGACGCAGTGGGAGAGTAGGTCGTCGCCGGGACCTAATTTAATCCTCGGTAGCTCAATGGTAGAGCACCCGGCTGTTAACCGGGTGGTTGCTGGTTCGAGTCCAGCCCGGGGAGCCAGTTTTTAGAAAAGCCACCTTTTGTAAGGTGGCTTTTTTGTTTCCAGGAGTTGCGCAGTGTATTTCCTTCCCCTCTGACTCAAACTAGAGACGGGGTGGTTATTTGGCCAAGATCATGTCGGAACGCTTGAAGTACGAGCTCGCCGACGAACTTGGGTTTCTCGATCGCGTGAAGAACGGAGATTGGGGGGAAATAACCACCAGACAGGCTGGTCTGCTGGTTCGGCAAGCCATCAAGCGTGCCGAAGAGCAGATGGCTAAGCAGAGCAAGGGCAATTAGCCCTTGCTCTGTTCCGTCCATTTTAGGATGGGCTTTCGGGCTGCCGTAGTCTCATCCAAGCGGGAAACTGCAGTATAGTGAGGGGCTGTGGTTACCATTTCGGGATTTTCTTTTACCTCTTCGGCAATGGCGAGCATGACTTCGACGAAATGGTCCAAGGTTTCTTTACTTTCCGTTTCCGTAGGCTCCACCATCAGCGCTTCCTTCACGATCAGGGGGAAGTACATCGTGGGTGGATGGAAACCATGATCCAGCAAACGTTTAGCGATATCCAACGCTGCTGCCCCTTGTTCTTTCTGTCGTGTGGCGCTGATGACAAACTCATGCATGCAGAAATCGGCGTAGGGGACGTCGTAGGTTTGCTGAAGCTTGTGCAGTAGGTAATTGGCATTGAGCACCGCATCCTCACTGGCCTGGCGTAACCCATCGGGGCCCATGGCCAGGATATAGGCGTAGGCCTTGAGGTAGACACCGAAGTTGCCATAGAAAGACTTTACCCGGCCGATGCTTAAGGGCTGGTCATAATCCAAGGTATAGGTGTCGCCTTCCTTTTTCACGATGGGTACAGGCAGATAGGGGACCAGTTCCTTCTTTACTCCCACGGGACCACTGCCCGGACCGCCGCCACCATGGGGGGTGGAGAAGGTCTTGTGCAGGTTCAAGTGGACCACGTCAAAGCCCATGTCCCCCGGCCGTGTAATACCCATAATGGCGTTCAAGTTGGCACCATCATAGTATAGTAAGCCGCCGTTGCCATGGACTATATCGGCCAGTTGTTTTACATGGATCTCGAAAAGACCCAAGGTATTGGGGTTTGTCAACATTAGGGCCGCGGTATTGTCATCGACCTTTTTCGCCAGATCCTCCAGATCCACTAACCCCTGGGAATCGGATTTGACCTCCACTACTTTGAACCCGGCCATGGCGGCGCTGGCGGGGTTAGTGCCATGGGCTGAATCGGGAACGAGAACCACATTCTTGTGGGTGTTACCATGGTGTTGATGATAGGCCTTGATTAACATCAGGCCCGTAAGCTCCCCGTGGGCTCCCGCAGCAGGCTGCAAGGTGAATTCATCCATGCCCGTGATCTCAGACAACATCTCCCCCAAATGATACATTACCTGCAGGGCTCCCTGGACCGTCTCGGGAGGCTGCAGGGGATGGATGTGAGCAAAACCGGGGATCTGGGCAATGTCTTCGTTTATCTTTGGATTGTACTTCATCGTACAGGAACCCAAAGGATAGAAGCCATTGTCCACGCCAAAATTGCGGCGGGACAGGCCAGTATAATGCCGGACCAGATCTACTTGGGAGACCTCTGGCAGCGGGGCCGGTGTTTTCCGGCATAGGTGTTCCGGCAAGTCCATCATGGGGACGTCATTGGCCGGCAAGTCTACCGCTCGTCTTCCTTCCCTACTCCGCTCGAAAATCAAAGGATAGTCTTTACGCGAGTTCACTTTGTATCGCCTCCCGATGTGGCTTTCGCCAGGGCCTCGGCAAGCCGTTCGATGTCTTCCTTGGTCTTGGTCTCGGTGACCGCGATGAGCAGTCCCTTGGGCAGTTGCGGGTAATCGCGATTGAGGCAATAACCGGCCAGAATTCCGGCTTCCTCCAATACTTGCTTGGTGATTTGTTCCGGATCTCCCGGACAATTCACGGCGAACTCAAGGAAGAAGGGCTCTTCAAAGATCAGACTGAAGCCGGGAATGGCGCAGATCAGGTCTTTGGCGTAATGGGCCTTGTACATACAGAGGTTAGCTAGTTCCACAAAGCCTTCTTTACCTAAAGCCGCTAGGTACACGGTGGCGGTCAGTGCATTTAAAGCCTGGTTGGAGCAGATGTTACTGGCGGCCTTTTCACGCCGGATGTGCTGCTCCCTTGCCTGCAGGGTCAAAACAAAGCCCCGTCGACCTTCCTTGTCCGTAGTCTGTCCCACGATCCGACCGGGCATCCGGCGGAGAAGCTCTTCCTTCACCGCGATAAATCCCAGGGAGGGACCACCGAAACTGAGGGGGTTACCGAGACTTTGCCCGTCGCCCACCGCAATGTCTACCCCCGCTTGGCCGGGGGTTTTGAGAATTGCCAAGGACAGGGGTTCGACGCTGGCGATCAAAAGCGACTTGTTTCGATGCACTAAATCTGCCAGGGGCTCAAGATCATGAATACAGCCGAAAAAGTCCGGATTTTGAACGATGACCCCAGCGGTGTCCTTATCTAACGCCTGACCAATGGCCTCCCCCAGGCTGAGTCCTTCTTTAGTGGTCACCTCTTTCAACTTGACACCCACTGTATCACAGTAGGTGCGTAGTACTTGACGGGTCTGGGGGTGTACTGTTGTGGCCACTAATATCTTATCCCGCCGTGTGGCATTTACCGCCATGAACGCGGCTTCACAGGTGGCAGTGGCTCCGTCATACAAAGAGGCGTTGGATACGTCCATCTCTGTAATCTGGGTGATCATCGTCTGATACTCAAAGATAGACTGCAGCATTCCCTGGCTTATCTCTGCCTGATAGGGTGTATAGGATGTATAAAATTCGGAACGTCTCACCAGATGTTGTACGACGCTGGGAATGTGGTGTTCGTAGGCTCCGGCACCGATGAAACTCAAGGGCCGTTGATTTTTCGTCCCAAGGTCTTGCATATAGGTCAAGAGCTCCTGCTCGGACAAGGCCCGAGGCAGATTGAGCTTCCGGTTCAACCGGAGCTCTTCCGGGATGAAATGGAAGAGCTCCTCCACCGACGATAGTCCGATCTCAGCCAGCATTGCCTCACGATCTCGGCGGGTATGTGGCAGATAGGGATGCACTGCTATTCCTCCGTTTCTTTGCAGAAGGCCTCATAGTCCGCGGCACTGAGTAATCCTGAAAGTTCCTCGGTGTTACTTAGGTCAATCGCAAAGATCCAAGTGTCCCAGGGTGCTTCGTTAAGGAGTTCCGGTGCCTGTTCCAATTCCTCGTTTACTTTCACAATGGTACCGGAGATCGGAGAATAGATGTCCGATACAGCCTTCACCGACTCCACAGAACCGACGGGATCTCCCGCCGCAACCTCAACCTCTGTCTCGGGGAGTTCCACGAAGACGATGTCTCCCAAGGATTCCTGGGCGTAATCGGTGATACCGATATAGGCCAGGTCACCCTCTTGCCGGACCCACTCGTGGGTTTCAGTGTACAACAGATTCTCTGGATTGCTCATTGTTCCTTCCTCCTTAACGCTTGTAAAATGGTAGGGGTACGATGGCGGCTGTCATGACCCTTTTGCCCGACCGAACTGTGATTTCTCCCGTAGGCTTGCTGGTAAGCAGTGCCATCCCAATATTCTTCTTCAGGGTGGGGGCATGGGTCCCTGACGTCACCACGCCGATCTTATTATCCCCATCGTATACATCATAATTATGCCGCGGAACGCCCTTTATGGTCTCCAAACCCACCAATTCTGTGGTGATCCCTGTTTTAAGCTGGGCCTCTAACGCGGCTTTACCTATGAACTCTTTTTTGAGATCTACGAAGCGACCAAACCCGACGCTAAGGGGGGTGATATCCTCCCCTAGCTCATGGCCATAGAGGGGTAAACCCGCTTCCAGTCGCAGGGTATCCCGAGCACCTAGACCGATGGGGCGGACCTCCTCATGGGCCAAAATCTCCTGCCAGAGGATGAGCAGCTGCTCCGTCGGGCAGTAAATCTCAAAGCCGTCTTCCCCGGTGTATCCAGTCCGAGAAAGAAGACATGGCACGCCGACGATTTCTACTTGGGGACTAAAGCGGTAAAACCGGATCGTCTCCAAGGGGAAGGACGTCAACCTCTGGAGCACTTCTTGGGCTTTCGGCCCTTGGAGGGCCAGTTGTCCCATTTCCTGCGTCTGGTCCGTCAGAATGGCTCCCTGTTGGTTATGCTCTTTCAACCACTGGACGTCTTTGGTATGGTTTGCGGCATTGGTAACCAGCAGGAAGTCTTCGGCACCTAACCGGTAGATCAGGATGTCGTCCACCACGCCGCCCTTTTCATTCAGGATAAAGGTGTACCGGATTTGCCCATCCTGCATGGTAGCCACATTGTTGGACAGGACATACTCAAGGAAGGGCAAGGCCTGTTTCCCCGTGACCTTGAGGCGTCCCATGTGGGAGACATCGAACAGACCTGCACTGGTACGGGTGAAATTGTGTTCCTCAATGATCCCTGTGTACTGCAGGGGCATGGACCAGCCCCCGAATTCGGTGATTTTCGCACCCAGTCTCAAGTGTTCCGCATGCAGCGGAGTTTGTTTACTCAACCATAGCACCTCCCAGTATATAGTTCGTCAAAAAGCAGTAGGTACCTTGCTCGATGGTTTTTCTTTCCGATGCCAAGTGACGGGGCCGGAATCATATTCCTCCACGTCGCCATGATGCATTCTTCATATGTACAACAGGTATACAAAGTGCGTTGCCCCATATTCTTAGCTTCCGTACTTTTTGACTCGTCCTGTCGTGGAAACTTACTGGATATTCAACCGAAAAGGAATGTGCGATATGCATCGAAAAGTCCCTTTGTCCGCTGTGTGGGTTAGCAGCCTGGGAACCGCAAAACACCGGAATGACCCTGTGCCTGCAGTTCCGTTGGGAAAGAATAAGCCGATTCTTAAGCCGATACCTCTACCGATGCATTACAACTCTATACTATACAGGGAACGGGGGAAAGTCAACTCAAGGGTAGGGT
>DUMW01000078.1 GCA_012839765.1 Bacillota bacterium | reverse complement strand
CCTTCTTCACAACTTATTTACATAATTCTTAGCATTATTCCCTTAATTCAGATCGACTGGGTTAGCTGATCTGTTCCTTAATCAGAAACTGCTCGGCTGGTTGCTAAGAGGGTGCGAAATACCGGATAACTAACTGAATCGCTGTTATATTTGCAACAACTGTACTGGAAGGGAGGCTTTCGGACAGCTCAATCGGAAGGCAAAGTATGGACTAATCTTAAATATTTTCAATGAAGGGGGAAGTCTCTAAATGCGTAAACTGACCTTGATGACGGCAGTGGGTCTCCTGGTTTTGGTGCTGGGTACTTCCTTGGTCTTTGGGGAAGGGGTCTACCAGGCGAAGAAGGCAGCTACACCCGTCGTGATCGACGGCGTTCTGACGGAATGGGAAGGGATACCGGCATTGGAACTGACCCTAGAGGATGGCGGTAAGGCCACCTTTAAGTGTCAGTGGGACAGCAACTTCCTCTACGTGGCCGTAGTGGTAGAAGATAAGGTCCAGTACAATCCCTATACCGGAAGCAACATCTGGCAAGGGGATAACCTCCAGCTCGCACTGGACGGTCGCAACAACAAGAGTATGAGCTACGATGCCGACGACTACGAGTACGGCTGGGCCCTCACCGACAGCGGCCTGGAGGCCTGGGCCTGGCAAGTGGCCACCGGGGTCACCTTCAAAGCCGACCTGATGTCCTTCATCGTAGTGCCTTGCACCGAAGACAATCCGGTGACCATCTATGAAATTGCCATTCCGAAGGAGCTCATCCAGCCGGCAAAGCTGGAGGCGGGTTATCAGATGGGCTTTAACTGGCTGGTCAACGACAACGACGGCGCCGGCCGGGCCTATGTCGAGTGGACCCTGGGGGTGGGGAACCAGAAAAACCCCTCCTATTTCGACACCCTCCTTTTGGTCAACTAAGGAAAGCCTGTTTGCAATTAGAAACCCAGGGGTTTCCCCTGGGTTTTCTTTATGTACATCCCTATTCCTTCCGCAGGATTTTCTCCATGGCCTTTCCCTTGGCCAACTCATCGACGAGCTTATCCAAATAGCGGATCTCCCGCATGATGGGCTCTTCGATCTCCTCCACCCGGACACCGCAAACTACACCTTTAATCAACCGCCGATTGGGGTGCGGTGCGGGCGCCTCCCTGAAGAAGGTTTCAAAATCGGTCCCCTTTTCCAGATGGGCCGCTAACTCTTCCTGGGGGTAACCGGTCAACCAGCGGATAATCTCATCCACTTCCTCCTGCGTACGCCCCTTTTTCTCCGCCTTGGCCACATAGGCCGGATAGACCTTAGCAAAACTCATGGCATAAATCCGGTGTTTGATCATGGTTCACCCCTCCCTGGCTACAATGCCCCAAGGGAACTCTCACTACTTATGGTACGGTTCCTTCCGCATAATCGTAAAGGCTCGATACAGCTGCTCTAGTAACATGAGCCGGGCCAGTTCATGGGGAAAGGTCATGGGACCAAAGGACAGGCGCAGCTGACAGGAATCCAAAAGATTCTGGGCCAAACCCAGGGAACTTCCGATGAGAAAAGTCACTTGGGAGCGGCCGGAGATCATCAGTTCCGTCAAAAGAGCACTGAACTCCTCCGAAGACATCGTCCTGCCCCCCACATCCAGGGCAATGGTGAAACTATGGGGCGGGATCAGTTTCTCCACCCGCTCCTGCTCAGCCTGAAGCACCCGGTCCCGCTGTCTGCTGCCCAAGGGTTCTTTGTAGGGCTGCTCCTTGGCCTCCAGGATCCGGAGACTTGCGTAATTGCCGATCCTCTTGGCATATTCATCGATCCCCTGGGCAATGAACCTTTGCCGGACCTTGCCCAAGGCCACCACCGTAAGCTGCATTTTGTTTTCCTCACATCGACTGGTCTTTTCCAGGCACAAAAGGACAAAGTTGCCCCGGCCTCAGGATAAGCCAACTCCCCGGGGTTGTCAACCACAAGGTCCTACAGCGTCACCGTCACCTCCTGCCTTGCCCCCTGCCGGATCAGCCCGATGACCAACCTGTCCCCCGGAGCGTGGCCACGCACCTTCGTCACCAGTTCCTCCATGGTGCGAATGGGAGCTCCGTTGACGCTGACGATCACATCCCCAGTCTGAATCCCCGCCTGGGCCGCCGGTCCCCCCTCCTGGACCGCCAGGATATAGGCACCGGAATCGGGCACCTCTTCCCCCAATTGCCGACTCAGTTCCTGGGCGATCTGGGGTGTGAGGGTCCCGCCTAAAGCCCCCAGGCGCACCACCCTACCGTAACGCTTCAGCTGATCCATCACCTCTTTGGCGCTGTCGATGGGAATGGCAAAGCCAATCCCCTGCCCCGGTTGGTACACCGCAGTATTAATCCCGATCACTTCTCCCCGGTTGTTCAACAGGGCTCCACCACTGTTTCCCGGATTGATGGAGGCATCGGTCTGGATCATGTTCTGCAGATCCAGTCCTGACCGGGGATCAATGGTGATGTTGCGCCCCAGGGCACTGACCCGGCCCGCGGTGACGGAGTTGTCAAAACCAAAGGGATTGCCAATGGCCACCACCGGCTCTCCCACGCGCAGGTCCTTGGAAGAACCTAAGGGGGCCGTGGGCAGATCTTCCCCCTCGATCTTGATCACCGCTAAATCCGAAAACTCATCCCGGCCCAGCACCTCCCCGGTGAAACTACGGCCATCGGGTAGAAAGACCAGGATCTCCTTGGCATCGGCGATGACGTGGTTATTGGTAAGGATGGTCCCATCAGGTTCCACGATAACCCCTGAACCCACCCCCTGTTGCTCCTCCACAATCTGAAAGAAGAAGTTGTCGAGAATCAATTCCCTGGTGGTGACGATCTTCACCACCGCGGGCCCCACCTGTTCCACGATGGTCACCACCGGATCCTCGGGCATAGTGGCTTGTCCCGCCAGCTTCTGACCCGGCCACCGCCCGCGCAAAAAGGAACCGAGGATCACCCCTGTAGCTATGCTGAGCACCGTCAGGACGGTGGCAGCAACAAGTATCCTCCGCTCGAAAAGACTCCGCTCCGACACAGGGAATCACTCCTTCAGTGAGATTTCATTAGAAATCCTTTCCTGAAGGCCGGCGAAACATGCGGGATATTTCCCCCCATCGGGGAGGATACTAAGAAAAAAAGGGAGTCACCGACTCCCTTCTTTGAGGAATAATGCCATGGAAGATCACAAAGCACGTTTCTTTGAACTGCATCAAGCTCAGCTGCGGGCCCACCGGGACGCGGCCTTAGTCCGGAAGTACCCGGATAAGTACTTCGAACCTTTACCCTGGTCAGGGCGGCCCGTCCCGCCCCTGCACCCGAAGGAAAAACTCACCTATTTCCTTACCTCTCCGGGCTTCCTCTTCCTTTTGGTGCTGGCCCTTTTGGTCCTAGTGCTGGTCTGCGCAGTCTATTTGCTCCCGCCACCATCCCTCTACCTCGAAAATCCTGGATTGCTGGTGGATCAGCGCTCCTTGCCCTGGGACTTCAGTTCCGCAATCAAGGCAGGGACCACTTCCAGCACATCCCCCACGATCCCGTAGTGGGCTACCTGGAAAATGGGGGCCTTAGGATCCTTGTTAATCGCCACGATCAGATCCGAAGAACGCATCCCCACAAGGTGCTGGATGGCGCCGGAGATCCCACACGCAATGTAGACCTTGGGCTTTACGGTCCGCCCCGTCTGCCCCACCTGGCGGGCATAGGGCACCCAGCCCTCATCCACCACCGGTCGGCTGGCGGCCACAGTCCCCCCCAAAAGCTGGGCCAATTCCTCCAACAGGGCGAAATTCTTCGGATCCCCCATGCCCCGTCCCCCCGCCACGATAATCTCTGCATCGGCGATATTCACCTCTTCCGCGGCACCGGCGGTGACAGACAGGATCTCCGTCCGGGAAGGCAAATCCTGGGGTACTGCCATCTCCACCAGCTCCCCGGCAAAACCGGGGACGGGCTCCGGCGGGGCGAAGACCTTCGGCCGAACAGTGGCCATTTGCGGTCGATGGTGGGGACACAGGATGGTAGCCATCAGATTGCCCCCAAAGGTGGGCCGGGTCTGTAAGAGGTTCCCCGCCTCATCCAAGTCAAAGCCGGTGCAATCCGCGGTAAGGCCGGTACCTAACCGGGTGGCAATCCGCGGCGCCAAAGAGCGCCCTAGGCTAGTCCCTCCAATGAGAAAAATACCGGGCCGGATCTCTTTGACCAGGTTAACAATGAGCTCCACATACCTTTCCTCGTGGGGCAAAGCCAACTGTGCGTCGTCAAAACAGTACACCCGATCCACCCCGAAGGGGATTAGGCGCTGGGCCTGTTCTCTGATCTGCGACCCCAAAATTACCGCCAGAAGCCGGGAACCTAAGCGATCACTCAAGGAACGGCCCACAGAAAGCAGTTCATAGGAGACCGGAGCTACTATGCCATCCCACTGTTCGCAGAAAATCAAGACATCCTTCGTGTCAGCGGGATCCCGTTGGACCTGTTGGCCCCGTTCAATGACAATGGCCTCCACGGGGCAAACCTCGGCACAGGCCCCGCACAAAGTACAGCCCGCGCCAATTTCCGCCCTATCCCCTTCCAGGGTGATCACCCCAAAGGGACACTCATCTATACACCTACCGCATGCGATGCACGCGTCGGTCACTTTGATAGACATCGGTTACTTCACCGCCTTCCAGGCTCAATGTAATAGACCCAATTTTTCCAGCAGAGCCCGGGCCTGTTCCCGGGGCGTCCCCTCCAACCTCTCACCCTCCACCCCCACCGTAGGGGCAAAGGTGCGGTACACCTGGGTGGGTGACCCCCGGCTGCCGATCTTCGCCGGATCCGCCCCGATGTCTTCCGGACCCCAGACGGGTACCTGGAACTTCTTGGCCCGCATCATCCCCCGCAGGGAAGGAAGCCGCGGCTCATTCAACTCCTTCACGGTGGTGATCAGGGCCGGCAGCGGCAGCCGGATGGTGGCATAGCCCTGCTCAATGATCCGTTCCACCACCAAATGAGCGCGCTCTACCGAAAGGATCTTCCGGACCTCGGTCACATGGGGGATCCCTAACTGCTCCGCCATACCCGGTCCCGTCTGGGCCGTATCCCCATCGATGGCCTGCCGGCCACAGACTATTAAGTCAAAGGGGCTTAGCCTTTCGATGGCCCGGGCCAGGGTGTAGGAAGTGGCCAGGGTATCGGCCCCGGCAAAGTCCCGATGGCTTAATAACACCGCCTCATCTACGCCTAGGGATACAGCTTCCTTTAGGGCCTCCGCCGCATCGGGGGGACCCATGCTCAAGGCGGTGACCTTGCCCCCCTGGGCCTCTTTCAGCCGTAGGGCCGCCTCAATGGCGTAAAGATCAAAGGGATTGAGAATCTTTTTCACACCGCTCCGGACCACTAACCCCGTCTTGGGATCGATCTTAGCCTGCTCCGGATCCGGCACTTGTTTGATGCACACTATAATATTCAACACGTCCACCTGCCTATCTATCCGCGCAGGGATTCTTTAATCAGTTCCTGTCCAATGATATTCCTCTGAATTTGGTTAGTTCCCTCGTAGATCTGGGTGATCTTGGCGTCCCGCATCATCTTCTCCACGGGATACTCCTTCATATAGCCGTAACCGCCTAAGACCTGCACCGCATCGGTGGTCACCTTCATAGCCACATCAGAAGCAAAGACTTTAGCCATGGAGGACTCCTTGGAGACATTCTTCGCCCCGGCATCGATCATGCGCGCCGTGGCATAGACCAGGGCCCGGGCCGCCTCCACCTGGGTGGCCATGTCCGCGAGCATATGGGAGACCGCCTGGAAGGAAGCAATGCTCTTGCCAAACTGCTTCCGCTCCCGGGCGTAGGCCACCGCATAGTCCAACGCCCCTTGGGCGATCCCCACCGCCTGGGCCCCCACCCCGGGCCGAGTGCGATCAAAGGTACGCATGGTGACGATAAACCCCATGCCTTCCTTGCCCAGCAGGTTCTCCTTGGGGATGCGACAATCTTCAAAGATCAGCTCCCGGGTAGCCGAGGCCCGGATCCCCATCTTGTTCTCCTTCTTGCCAAACCTAAACCCTGGTGTGCCCTTCTCCACGATGAAGGCACTGGCCCCCCGGGGCCCCTTGGTGGGATCGGTCATGGCAATGACGGTATAGATCTCCGCCTCACCACCGTTGGTGATCCACTGCTTTGTCCCGTTGAGGACGTAATAGTCGCCGTCCCGGACCGCGGTGGTGCGAATGGCACTGACATCACTCCCCGCATCGGCCTCGGTGACCGCAAAGGCCGCAAGCTTGCTCCCTGCGGCAATGGCGGGCATATACTTCTGCTTCTGCTCCTCGGTGCCAAAAAGCAGGATGGGAAATCCGCCCAAGGCACTGGCCGCGTAACTCACCGCCACTGCTGCGCAAGCCCGGGACAGCTCCTCCACCACCAGACACTGTTCAAAGACGCCACCGCCGAGCCCGCCGTACTCCTCAGGCACCCACACTCCGAAAAGATCCGCCTCCGCCAGGATCTTCATCAGTTCCCAGGGAAATTCCGCTTTCTCATCTAACTCCAGCGCGACAGGTGCCACCTTTTCATCGGCAATGCGAGCCGCCAGTTCTTTAATCATCTGCTGCTCTTCGGTCAAGAAATATTCCATCCTTGCTTGCCCCCATTCCTGTTAAGGTGACGCAGGTTATCCGCTTCTTATGCGCCCCAGATGCCTGTTTCGGCAATTTAGTACTAGGTACTAATACCAGGTCATTACTAAGTTCGACATTCCTCCCCCAATTCCTGCAAGATCTTTTTGCGAAGTGGCACAGACTTGGGAGAAACGTACAGAATCATCGCTAGGTTGCCCATTTCCGGACGAAACATGAACCAAAAGGAGAATCTTCCTTTTCCTACGACAACCACATACCACAAAATACCCCCGCAACTTTTTGGACAAGTTGCGCTCCAAACCTTTCCTTCAGACAAGAACCATAAAGCTTTACTGGATCTGTCTTTCGGTAATGTTACTTGGGTATCTTGACAGCTGCGCTTTATCTATGGACCCTTGAGTTACTAAATCCTCGGACTAAATTTTCGTGCATTCTTGCACAAGGGTGAAAAACTAGCGGTTTTCGTTAACGCAAAAACCTATTTGTGTTGGCGCGAAAGTAACATAGACATACACAGGGGACAGTATACTGTCTTTCAGGAGGGCCTCCCTATATGGAAAAGGAACGAGTCACCATCCAGGATCTAGCCAGTATTATTGGTACCTCTCCCGGCACCATCTCCCGGGCCCTCAATGACAAGGACGGCGTCGGTGAAGAGCTCCGGGCACGGATCAAGGCCGTAGCTAAGGAAATGGGGTATACACCCCGCCGACAACACCCAAAGGAAGTAATGTTAGTCTTTCCCCTGGCCGGGGTCGGCCTTGGTCCCTATACCAGCGGACTGGCGGTGATCCAGGAAAGCCTCGCCCGGCAAAACTGTGTAGCCATCAATGGCTATGAGCGGGATCCCAAATCCCAGGTCCTCATCATGGAAAGCCGAAACCTTGCCGCGGCCATCTATTTCTGCTGCAATCCCAATGAAGAAGTGATCCAAGTGGCCGACAAAGTCGCCCTTCCCCTCGTCCTCATCCATCGGGAAAGTCCCCTTCCCCACATTTCGTCCTTTGTCAGCGACGATTTCCACGGCGGATACATTGCCACCACCCATCTGCTAGAACAGGGACGCCATAGGGTGGCCTTCCTCGGTCCCCGGAAGGACTATTCCCCCCGGCTGCGCTGGCTGGGATACTGCAAAGCCATGGAAGAACAGGGCGCTACCCCCATATATTATGATCCCAGCTACCTAAATCGGCCCCAGGAATTAATCCGGGATCTGCAAGCCCGGGGAGTGAACGGGATCTTCACCTGGGACGACGATACGGCAGAACGGCTGATGAGTGTGTTACTTTACCACAGTATCCAGATCCCAAAGGACATCGCCGTCGTCGGCTACAACGCCATGCCCCCGAAGGAAGATGGCCAGCTCCCCGCGTTAACCTCGGTATATTGGCCCATCGACCAGGTGTGCCAATGGGCCATGGATTATATCGCCCAGTGTCTAGTGCCCAAGGAAGGACTCTGCCCCATCAAGGTAAAACTCACTCCGCGCTTGATCGTCCGTAGCTCATCGGTCACTACATAGTCTGTCTTCCGGATCGCATAGTCAACGCCCTAGGATGGGAGGTGACTGCACCCGTACCCACTGACCTTTCTCAAGATATCACCTACGGAAAGGAGAAAGCGTATGAAAAAGTGGTTGGTACTCCCGTTGCTTGTGGCCATCCTTTTGATGCAGTCGGTAGTCTCCGGGGAAACAATCACTGTGCTGTGGCGGGATCAACAGGGTGATCTCGATGATCATTTGGTGGAGAAGTTTGAAGCAGCCCATCCGGGACTCAAAGTGAACTTGATTCGCAGTCCCCACAATGAACTGGACGATAAGCTCATCATGATGCTGGCCAGTGGTTTGAATGTGGATCTGGTGGCGGAGATGTCCCTGATGAACTGGGGCTTTTACGCCTACGATGGTTTGTTTGCGGACCTCACCCCCTTCATCGAACGGGACTACGCCCAATTGGACGTCGAGGGGTTGCTGCCCCTGTGGAACCAGATGACCATGGGTTCACGCATTGTGGGACTGCCCTTCAACGGGTGGCTCGGCGCCAGCATCACCTACAACGCCACCCTGTTCCAAGAGGCGGCCCTGCCCCTGCCCACCACCTCCTGGACCGATCCCAGCTGGAACTGGCAAGCCTTCCTCGATGCCGCCCGGAAACTAACGGTCCGGGATGCTGCTGATCGCATCACCCAGCTGGGAGTGAGTTATTGGTTGTCGGACCTTACGGTCTGCGCCTTCTCCTGGGCCCATGGCGGCGATATCTTCCCTGCGGAAGCCTACGCGACCGGTTTCCTCGAACGGGTCATCTTCAATACCCCCGCCAACCAAAGGGCCTTCTCGGCCCTGGTGGATCTCACCCAGGAATTCCAAGTGGCCAACCCCACAGGTCTCCTACCGGCCACCATTTCCGCCAACCTCACCGCCTTCGGGCAGGGCAGCATTGGGATGTGGCTTGATTCGGGCCTTTTGCGCACCGATGACATCCTCTCCCCCAACTACCAATGGGGACTGGCACCCTTGCCCATCGTGGACGAACGCACCCGGGTGCCCGCCTTCCTAAACGCAGTGGCCCTGATTAACACCTCCCCCCATCCCGATGCTGCGTGGGAATTCGCCAAGTTCCTCATCTCCGAAGGGGTCACCGTCAGACCCGGGTTCCCAGGGATTCGGGCTTCCTCCTGGCTTGCGGCCATTGAAGAAGCCACCATGAGTGGGTTGTACATCAACACCCGGCAGGAGCTAGAGCAGTTGTTGATGGAAGGTTTCCAATACACCGTACCGGTTCCCCGCTACGGCGTACGGGCCGCTTCCGACGTCATCGACATACTTCTCAGTTACCTCCAACAGGCCATCAACGGAGAGATCTCCGTGGAAGAAGCCCTCACCAAGGCGGAGGAAGAAAGTAACGCCTTACTTGTTCTGTTCAATCGGTAGTCCCAACAGAGGAGGATCAACCCATGAAGAATCTTCGCACACCTCTGCTCTTATTCACTAGTTTGTTGCTCACCACTGCACTACTGGCTAATTGTATCTATATCCCCGATGAGGTGGGGCCTGGAGACGTCCCAACGGACCTCGTCATCCTCACCGCCTACGACTTCGACGGTGTCGAGGATAGCTCCAATGAAACCAGTGCCTGGGTATACCATAAAACCGAACCGGCCCTACGCACCGCCACCTCCCGGGGCGAGACCATCACCGCCACCTTCTACGGGGAGCCAGCCCCCTATCACCTGTGGGTGCTCCACGGTGCCGGCGAAGGATGGGGCGATGGCAGTCGGATGACTAAGATTCAGGTAACCATCCACGGCCAACAGGCTTTCTTCACTGCTCAGGCCAGGGAAAGGAAATGGACCAAGGTGGGCACCTTCCAGCTTCAAGGATACAATGTCCTAGAACTGGCCGGATACAACGAGCAAAACTCCGCCTTCGTCTACGGCCTCATCCTCACCGTAGATGAAAACCTGGATCCTTCCCGCCTTGATCTCAACGGAATTCTCTTCCTGAAGGATCTGCAATCCCAAGGCCTCCTGGATGCGGTGGCGCCTGTACTCGATGAACGGGGAATGGTCATCGGGGGCTTTAACAATGCCGCCCAGGCGGAACTGTGGGGTTTTGTCCCCGTGGAAGAACCCACCCAGAACGGTCCTTATTCGGGAAAATGGGACCATGGTGAACTGGGCTACATCAAAGCCCCCGCAGGCTTCCCCTGTCCCATTCCGACCGATTGGAGTCCCTATCGGTACCTAGAGTTTGACTGCTATTCCCCGGCCCAGACCGATGCCTGGTGGAAGCTCAACATCATGTCCGAAAACCCCGACACCGACGGCGGCGATTACTACACCATCGAGTTCAGGGTGGACTGGGAAGGCTGGAAGCATTTCCGACTGCGTCTTGCAGATCTTAGCAAATCCCGCACCCCCATAGGCTGGCACCAAATCGATGGGATAGAGCTTTGGAACCACGGCTGGGGCCATGAGCGGGATCCCGACACGGTAATTTATTTCAACAACATCCGTCTTTCCTTCGATTAACAAGACAGCGGCAACTCCGCCGCTGTCTTGCTCCTCGGGGAAGGGAAAATACACCACCTTCGATAGTGCAAAGAAAAAGGGGGGAGATGAGTTGGGCAAATCTAGATGGGTTGTGTCCATCCTGCTGGCAATCCTACTCCTGGGCAGCCTCCACGGCCGTGCCCAGCAGATGTACCTGTTAACGGTGGAGGACTTCTCCGGTGTAATGGAGGGTGGAAACGAATCGGCCCTCTGGGTATACTCCGCAGATGGCCTGGCCCTGCGGACAGCCACCGCCAAAGGTGAGTCGGTCACCGCCACCTTCCGGGCAGAACCGGGTACTTACCACCTCTGGGTGTATCATTCCGCGGGGATGGGCTGGGGAGATGGTAGCCGGCGGACAAGAATCGAAGTGCGCATCGGGGAGCAGGAGGGCAGCTTCGGCGCAGAACCACAGACCAATCAGTGGATCTACGTGGGTAGCTTTCAACTGGAAAAGGAAAACGTGGTGGAATTGGCGGGGTACAATGAACAGAATTCGGCCTTTGTGTACGGTCTGCTCTTTGTCACCGACCAAGGATACACACCCCAGGGACAGGGGCCCGAAAGCGTCCGCTTCCTCAAGGAGCTTTTGGCCGAGGGGGACCTGGGGACGGTGGGGGCTTTACCGGATGCGGAGGGACTAGTGATCGGTGCCTTTACCAGCCGGGCCCAGGCCCGCTACTTTGGATTTGAACCGGTGGAGGAACCGGTCAGGGACAACCGCTATTCAGGCAAGTGGCAACACACCGTCGGGCGCATCTTGGTGGCAGCAGGTTTTCCCGGACCCATTCCCACCGATTGGACCTCCTACCAGTACCTGGAGTTCGATTGCTACGCCCCTGTCCAGACCAACGCCTGGTGGAAACTCAACATCATGTCTGAAAACCCAGACACCGACGGCGGAGACTACTATACCGCCGAGTTTCGGGTGGATTGGGTAGGCTGGAAGCATTTCAAACTGCGCCTGGCGGATCTGAGCAAAAGCCGCACCCCCGTTGGCTGGCACAAAATCGACGGCCTCGAGTTTTGGAACCATGGTTGGGGCCATGAACAGGATCCCAACACAGTGATCTATTTCGCCAACATTCGACTGACCCGATAAACACCGGTGTCTGTATCTGGGAATTCACCAAAATGACTAGTGGTTAGAAAACCTTTCATCCAAGGGGAGGATCCCAATGCGTGGCTATAAATACTTGTTGCTGATTGTGCTGGCCGTCCTTGTCTTGGGCACCCTCCGCTCCTTTGCGGAGCCCATCTACCTGCTGACCGTCGAAGACTTCTCCGGTGTGGTGGAGGGCACCAACGAGACCTCCGCCTGGGTGTACTCCGCGGACAAACGGGCCCTCCGCACCGCCACATCCAAAGGGGAGACCGCAACCGCGTCCTTCCGCGCCGAACCGGGGACCTATCACCTGTGGGTCTATCACACCGCGGGGATGGGCTGGGGAGACGGCAGCCGGCGCACACAGATTGAGGTGCGGATTCAGGACCAAAGGACTACCTTTGGAGCTGAACCCAATACCAGCCATTGGACCAAAGTGGGCGTGTTCCAGTTGGAGGAGGAAAACCGATTGGAGCTGGCGGGATTCAATGAACAGAATTCGGCCTTTATCTACGGTCTGCTGTTTACCACCGACCCCGATTTCGTACCCATGGTCCGGGGCCCCGAAGGGATCGCTTTCATCAAGGAGATCCTGGACGAAGGCGGTTTAGAGACCGTCGCCGCGGTGCCCAGCGCCGAAGGATTGATCATCGGCGGATTTCACAGCAAGGCCCAGGCCCGCTTCTGGGGCCTTGAGCCCGTGGAGGAACCCACCAAAAACGGCCTATACGCGGGAAAATGGGAGCACACCGTGGGAAGTATCCGGCTGGCATCGGGCTTTCCTGGTCCTATCCCCCAGGATTGGACGCCCTACGCGTACCTGGAGTTTGACTGCTACTCCCCGGCCAAGACCGATGCCTGGTGGAAACTGAACATCATGTCCGATAACCCCGAGACCGACGGAGGGGACTACTATACCGTCGAGTTTTTGGTGGATTGGGAAGGTTGGAAGCATTTCAAGCTGCGTCTTGCGGATCTAGTCGTCAGCAGGAACCCCATCGGGTGGCACCAGATCGACGGCATTGAGCTTTGGAACCATGGCTGGGGCCATACCCAGGATCCCGACACCGTCATCTATTTCAACAATATCCGGT
>DUMW01000077.1 GCA_012839765.1 Bacillota bacterium | reverse complement strand
TCCGCGAAACTGCAATTATCTGATAAGTTCGCGGAATTTTCTGGATCTCCTGCAACGCCACAGAACTTTTTCTCGCGACAACGAAAAACCGTCCCAACCCCACAAACCTTATGTCAAAACCTCAGGGAGAATGGAACGAACTGGGCTTCCACCTCGATGTCTGGATGCTCCGCTTCAAAGGCCTCGATCAGTTCGTTGAGGGCCTGGCCCAGCCCGTCTTCTGGGGCATACCAATGGATGAATTGTATGGTGACTGCTTGCGATACTGATGGAAATACAATTAGTACCGCAAGAACAGCACAGAAACCAGTGTTAAACCAGTGGTAGGTGTTCGTCTTTTTGTCAATATCAACGACCCCTTTCCTTATCTTTGTGAGTTTAGCTCCGTCCTTTAACGTAAATCCCCCCTATATCGGTCAATAGTGCCTTAAACCTGGCCGATTCCTTGCGAGCCAAACCCACACACCTATTCTTATGCCATTACTATCCCTATTCCTCTTCACCGCACGCCTACCTGTATTTTCCAGAAAGACCTCGCCATTTTACTTGGCCCCAAAGGGTGAAAACTAACCCACATATCGCCTCGCGGAGTACAAGAAACCACCAGAACGTTGGAGGATTCTCAGAAGCAGGGTTGCTCCTATCTTAGTCAGCATGGTCATTTCAACAGTAGGACGAGCATTGGCAACAGATCCACACCCCCAAGACAGTCAACAAAAGGGGAAAGGGGATCAAGGAAAACAGACATCCTTGACCCCTACCCCCCTTTTGCTGAGAGCAGCTGGTTTAGATCGCATCTAACCTAGAGATGTAGGTGGGAATTGGTAGTAAAGCAGCAAGGGCCCCGAGACTAGCTTTAACCGGGGGACCACCAAAGATGTGGCCAGAAAGCTCCCGCACGGAGAATTCCAGATAGCGACCCAATCCCTTTTCATTGCCGAGCAAAAGTTGTGTACCGTCCCACTGGAGGGAAACTACGTCCACCCGTGCACCGTCTTGACAGCCAATACTGATGCTAAAGGGAGGCAGTCCCACAGCCAGACGTTCCAGGACCGGTCGCAGCTTAGCCATGAACCTTGGCCAGTTCACGATGCGGAACATGGTGCGCGGGGCTAGGCTCCAGCTTTCACAAGCCGACACTAAACGCCGATTCCGCTCACTGTCGGCCGTCTCTACGAAAGCCTCTGCCCGGGAGCCAAAGGTCAGGTTCATGGCACCGTAGATCAATTCCAGTTCCTTTCCTTCGGTAGAGACCACTTCCACCCCGGAAAGATCCCCGGAAACCTCCCGGTTGGAGATCAGGTAACCGTCACCACCGATAAAGACCCGCAACCCGGGTTTTTGTAACTGGAGGTCCAACCGGGGACGCTCCACCCGACATGGTAACAACTGATGCAAACGACGGATGAGAGCAACCACTTCGGGATCCGCAGGGTCCACCTCCGTCACAGGTATCGGCTGCACCCCGGCCCGGTCCAGGGATCGTCTGCTGTAGGTCAAATGATACTGGGCTCCACACACTTCATAGCCGAAGGCACCATAGCGCTGGCGGTTCCCCCACAGGAGGGAAAAGTCATAGCCTTCCTCCCGCATCTTGCTTAGGGACCGGTTCAAAAGCTCCGTCATGTAACCTTTGCCCCGGGCTTGGGGATGGGTGGCCACACCACCAATTCCCGCACATTTGAACCGTTCACCGAGGATGACCACCTCCATAGGGAACAAACCCACGTTGGAGACGATCTGGCCATCCTCCAGGGCAATCAAGAAACAACCCATGGCCTCATCCTCATCCCGGTACCGCTCCGGATAGTGTCGATAGAAAAAGTCCCGTCCATGACCGTAACTAATCTCCAAAAAGCGGTGTAGGGAAGGGGCATCTTCCTTCCGAGCTGTTCGGATCACCACATCCATCGTGTCCATAACCTCCTTGCTTCCAAAGATGTCTTAGCGGCAGGGAGCCGTCGGGGAGACACTGTGGCCTGCGTTCCCCCCAAACGAATTCACAATACTCTGAATACCGGGCCGAGGGACCTCCTACTCCGAGGTTTGCAGTATCCGGTCAGTTATGTAAGAAAACATGATTACTCCTCCAAGGGAGGAGTAATCATGTTTTCAAAAGCCTCAGTCGGCAAAGACAGCTCCGGTGGCAGCGGAGGTAACCAGTTTGGCGTAACGCTTCAGGTAACCTTCCTTCACCTTAGGAGGAGGTGCCTGCCAACGTTTCTTTCTCTCGGTCAGGACCTCATCGGACACGTTAAGCTGCAGGCTCCGGTTGGGGATATCGATGATGATCTCGTCTCCCTCTTCCACCAGGGCGATGGGTCCGCCCTCGGCGGCCTCGGGGGAAACATGTCCGATAGATGCTCCCCGGGTCGCTCCGGAGAAGCGACCGTCGGTAATGAGGGCCACTTCCTTATCAAGGCCCATACCAGCCACCGCCGAGGTGGGTGACAGCATTTCCCGCATGCCGGGACCACCCTTGGGACCCTCGTAGCGAATCACCACCACATCCCCCGGCTTGATCTGCCCGGACAAGATCGCCTCCACCGCGGCGTCTTCACTGTCAAAGACCCGGGCTGGACCCCGGTGCTGCATCATCTCCGGCGCCACCGCAGACTGCTTCACCACGGCACCGTCGGGCGCGAGGTTACCCCACAACACTGCAAGGCCTCCTTCGTGATGGTAGGGATCTTCCAAGGTACGGATCACATCGGGCCTGAGGATCCGGGCCCCAGCGATATTCTCCCCAACGGTTTTGGTGGTAACCGTCAGGACATCCAGGTGGAGAAGACCGCCCCGGGACAGCTCTTTCATCACCGCGGGGATCCCCCCTGCCTGATGCAAGTCCTCCACGTGGTGACTGCCTCCGGGCCGCAGATGGCACAAGTGGGGAACCTTCTTACTAATCTCGTTGATCAGTTCCAGATTCATGGGTACACCGGCCTCATGGGCAACGGCGGTTAAGTGCAAAATGGTATTGGTGGAACAACCTAAGGCCATGTCCACGGTCAAAGCATTGAGGAACGCTTCTTCGGTGAGAATATCCCTGGGTCGGATGTTCCTCTCCACCAGGGTCATGATCTGCATACCAGCTTGCTTAGCCAGACGCTTCCGGGCCGCGTAGACCGCCGGGATGGTCCCGTTACCGGGCAGACCTAGGCCCAGAACCTCGGTGATGCAATTCATGGAGTTGGCGGTGAACATCCCGGCACAGGAACCACAACCGGGACAGGCCGATTCTTCCAAGGCCCGCAACTCCGCCTCGTCGATCTTCCCTGCGGAATAGGCGCCCACCGCTTCAAAGACATCGTTAAGATCCAATTTCCGCCCCATGTAATCCCCGCTGAGCATGGGCCCGCCGCTAATGACAATCGCCGGCAGATTCAGCCGGGCGGCGGCCATCAGCATGCCGGGGACGATCTTATCGCAGTTGGGGATCAGGACTAAGCCATCAAAGGCATGGGCCCGGGCCATGATCTCGATGGAATCGGCAATTAGCTCCCGGCTGGCCAGGGAATAGTGCATTCCCGCATGACCCATGGCAATACCGTCGCAGACGCCAATGACGGGAAACTCCACCGGTGTTCCCCCGGCCATGCGCACTCCGCTCTTCACAGCCTCCGCGATCTCCCTCAGACCCACATGTCCGGGGACAATCTCGTTAAAAGAGTTCACAATCCCGATTAAGGGCCGGTTTAACTCCTCCTCGGTATAACCACTGGCGAAAAACAAAGAACGATGGGGCGCCCGGTTTACGCCCTTTGTCACTTTCTCACTGGGCAATTCCATCTTGGCTCTTTCTCCTCTCCTAGTGCTCTAACAGGTTCATCAGTCGTTGACCATAGTCCTCTGCACCCGTAGAACCGAGGACCTCGAAATCCTGCACTAAAGCACCCTGTTTCTCTAACAATTCCATCATCTTGCGGATGGTCTTCTGGGCACCGAAGGGCTTGTTAGAGACGAAAACCGCACATTGCTTGCCTTCAATGCCGTTGACCCTGTTAATTAAGTTTACTACATCTGGCGCAATCCGACCACCGAAAATTCCTTGTACGGGACTGCCAATACAGACTAGGTCATAGGGCCTTACAGAAAAGGGAGTGGCACAATTGGCCACACTGACGATCTCCACCCGTACTTTGTCGGAGTCTTGGCTGAGACCATTCTTGATTCCTTCGGCAATGGGCGCGAGGTGGCCTTCATCACTGTAGATAATGATCACTCTTTTCACCTTACGACCGACCTCCCTTCTACAAAATCCGTTCCAGCCGATTGCGGCTTTGCCGGTCTAGCTCGTGATAATTGACTAGATAGCGGTTTTCGTTCACATCCTGCAAAAGAAAGCATCCCTCATCTATTGCAATCAGACTACCCCGGGGATCTCTGACCACAAATTCCTTGGGGCCGAAGTCAGTATCCACTTCCCAATAGACAATCCCCAGATCTTCTTTGGTGGACCTGATCTGCGTCACCTTAGGTACGTAATACCGGGCCGCGAGAGCCTGGGCCACCAAGGTCCTTGAGGTTTCGTCCAACTTATGGGGATCTTTTATCATCCCAATGTATTCATCGGCGGCATCGTGTACCGTAACATACTGGTCCTTGTGGGTCAACGGAAAGGCCAAGCGCACCTGTACCGCTAGGTAGGTGCACTGGGGAGTGGAAAGCCGCAGAATCCCTCCCGGACTAGTAAAGAACCGCAAATCTTCCTCCGGCAAGAACTTCAAGTCTGGTACATACATTAACCATCGACCCCCTTAATCCGGGATATCTTCCGTTGGGTTTGCACCAGGTTCCAATAAACACCCCGTTTGGCCAAAAGCTCCGCATGGGTGCCTAGCTCCACATTCCGACCATGCTCCAACACAAAGAGCCGATCCGCATTCCGCAAGGTGGACAAGCGGTGGGCAATGGCAAAGGTGGTGCGCCCTTCCACCAAACGGCTGATGGCCTCTTGTATCTTCTCCTCGGTCTGGGTATCCACCGAAGCGGTGGCTTCGTCGAGAATGAGGATCCTAGGATCATGGAGCACCGCCCGGGCGATGGCGATCCTTTGTCGCTCTCCGCCGGACAGGCGAGACCCCCGCTCGCCCACCAAAGAATCATAGCCGTCAGGTTTCTTGACAATAAACTCATGGGCGTTGGCCACCATGGACGCCCGCATAATCTCTTCCCTGGTGGCGTTGGGTTTGGCGTAGGCAATATTCTCCGCGATGGTCCCATTGAACAGGAAGGTATCCTGCAACACCACCCCGATCTGCTCCCGCAGTTCCCTTTGGGAGATGTCCCGGATATCTACGCCATCAATGAGGATCTGTCCCTCATCCACATCGTAAAAACGGCAAAGGAGGTTGATCATTGTGGATTTCCCCGCTCCTGAGTGGCCCACTAGGCCAATCATCTCGCCGGGCTCCACGGTGAGGTTGATGTCCTTCAACACCGGCTTATGCTTCTCATAGCCGAAGGTGACATTGACAAACTCCACCCGCCCTTTAATCTTCCCGATGGGCTTAGGATGGGGAGACTCCACCACCTCCGGTTTGGCGTCCAACACCTCAAAGATCCGCTCCGCGGCGGCAAAGGACCGGGAGGCAAAATCACTCAACCGGCTCATGGCCTGCAAGGGACCGTAGAACATACCCAGATAACCGATGAAAGCCATCAAGGTCCCCAAGCTCAATTCTTCACCGATCACCTGGTACCCGCCCACATACCAAACCAAAAGGCCACCCGCGCCAGTAAGGAAGGAAAGGATTGGGAAGATGGTAGCCTCCAGGGTTCCGGCCCGCAGCCCCGCCTGGTAAAGTTCATGGTTGCTACGGTCGAAGCGCTCTAACTCCCGCTCTTCCTGGGCAAAGGCCCGAATAATCCGTATGCCCGCCAGGCTATCGTTCACTACGCCACTGAAGGCACTGTTTTTCTGCCAGAACCGCCGGTAGATCCCCCGTAGCCACCGCCAGGCATAGGCGGAGCCGAAGACCACCAAGGGCGCAGGCAACAGCACCAACAGGGTCAAACGCCAGTTCATAGCCAGCAGGATGACTCCGATGCCGATGAGGGTAAAAAACTGGACTAAGAAATAGTTGGCGGCCTCAAGCAGAAAGCGCTCCAATCGATTGGCATCCTGGGTGACCCGGGCCACCACGGATCCCAACGGCTGGCGATCGTAGTAGCTAATGGACAACCGTTGCAATTGGGTGTAAACCTCAGATCTTATGTTATAACTGATGGTGTTACCCAACCAGGCCGAGGCCCGGCCCCGTAAGATACCTACAAAGATGTCCGCAAGACGGGCCCCAAACAGTCCCAACACGATCCAAGGCAGCCAGCGGGCCTCCTTCGGTATGAGCACTTCGTCCACCAAGTAGCGGTTTAGCATCGGCGGCAACAGATTGATGGCCGTGCTCACCCACATCAAGACCACAATCACCAAGGCGTGGGGCCAGTAGGGACGTGTATAGTTCAACAGCCGCAACAGAACCTTAGATTTGTCCAGACAGGCCAGACACACCCCCGTCCGGCGGGGCAGTACCCGCCCGCACTTCTCACAGAACATTCCCTTCATAATCGGTGATGGGGGCGGAACTTCGCCGGTCCGGCACAACTGGTTCAAAGCCCTGGCTGCTTCCGCCGCCTTCCGGGACAAGGCATTGCTGAAGCGCACAGAAAACAATAGATCCGACGCCCCAAAGATATCCAGGAAACCGTTCCCCACCAGGCCCCGTACGCGAATATCCTTCACCTCATCAAAGGACACCTGCCAGCGAATCCCTGTTGCATCCAGGTAATACAGACCCTTCTTCGTGGCCGCAAGCCATCCGGTCCGCTGGCGACCGTCCAGGTCCAGGTCAGTTTCCAGGGTGTAAACCACCGTTTCCTGAGAATCCAAGACCTGGTCTAAAACCTGCTGCCCTTCCGGGGGAAGCCGATGGTCCTCCCCTGGGGAAAATGCATCAGGATGATCTGCTTTTTCCACGACCACAGACTTAGACATTGTCATACCTCCGTTCCATCTACATTTTCGCTTTTTTTGGGGCAAATACCTCCTATGCTATTGGAAAAACAAAGGAGGAATCGAGGTTCTGTATGGACAATAGAAAATGAGTGAATCTTTAAAGGAGGCCATGCAAGATGCGGCGGCAAATTGAATTTGTAAACAAAGGACAAAGGATCTTTGGTATCCTGCACTATCCCGAAGGAACCACTGCTCCGGTACCCGGTGTGGTGCTTTTCCATGGGTTTACCGGGACCAAGGTGGAATCCCATCGGCTGTTTGTGAAAATGGCCGAGTATTTAGCTTCCTTGGGACTGGCGGCCCTCCGCTTCGATTTCCGCGGTTCCGGAGACAGTGAGGGCAACTTCGAGGACACGACCGTATCAGAGGAAATCAGTGATGCCCTGGTGGCCGTGGACGTCCTGGCCCAGCAGCCAGGAATCGACCAAACCAGGATCGGAGTCATCGGCCTCAGCCTCGGGGGAGCGGTGGCCGCCTGTACCACAAGGCGCCATCCTATGATCTCCGCGACGGTGTTGTGGTCTGCGGTGGCGGACTTCCAAGAAACCTCCATCAGTAACAACGTTCGGGCCAATGCAATTCCTATCGTAGAAATCGACGGACGCCGCTGTTACGACTTCGGTGGCAATCTGGTGGGAGAGGAGTTTTTCGCGGATCTCTCTTTGCATGATCCCCCCCGGGAACTGGCCCAATCCTCGGCTAAGGTCTTAATCATCCATGGGGATCAAGATCAAACGGTTCCCGCATCCCACAGCCAGACCTACCTCAAGGCACTGGAACAGGCGGGGAAAGCAGCCACCTTGAAGATCATCCCGGGGGCCTCCCACACCTACACCAGTTACCACCATGAGCAAGAGGTGATTAACCTCACCGGTCAGTGGTTACAGAAGACTCTGGGGGCCTAGGCCGAGACCTGGGCCGTTTCCAAGGATGGCCTATACAGGTAATCTGTTGGCAACGGGATATCCAAAAAAGCCCCAAGGGCTAGCTTCCTTGGTTTTTTGTCCTCGGCGGGAAAAGGGCCCTCGTTTGACCCTGCGGGGTATACCGTGTTACTGTGGATACAGAAAGGAGTGGCATCATGAAAAAGAGTAAATCAATCCTATTCTTGATCCTAGCTTTCATGTTGCTGGCCACCACCACAATGGCCGCCGGCACTCCGGCCACCATTACCGTCTATGGCGATGCCCTTTTGGAAGTGGCACCGGACCAGGCACAGGTGTCGGTGGGTGTGGAAACCCAAGGTACAGATGTCCAAAGTGCCACGGCAGAAAACGCCCGCTTGATGGAGGCGGTCATGAACGCCCTCGGGGAGTTTGGCTCCGCCATCGGCGCAGTCAGTACCGGGAGTTATCAGGTGTATTCCTTGGAAATGGAGGGAGTCACCCAATACCGGGTGAGCAATCTCCTAAACGTGACCATAAAAGAACTAGACCAGGTGGGTCCGGTCATCGATCGACTCACGGCAGCGGGTGCAAATCGGATCCATTCTCTGCGCTTTGAGACCTCCAATCAGGAGGCAGTGAAGGCCGAGGCCCTGCGCTTGGCCGTAGCCCAGGCAAGGGAGAAGGCAAGGATCCTAGCCGCGGCGTTGGACGGTGAGATCACGGGCCTGGTGTCGGTGGAGGAAGAGGGAGGAACCTATACACCCTACCAGACGGCCTTCCTCACGGCCACCCGGGATGCGCTGACAAAGATCTACCCGGAGGATGTGCAGGTGAGCGCCCGGGTTAAACTGGTCTACCAGATGGAGCCCGCCACCTCCCAGGCCGTCCCTGGGGAAGCTGAACTGGAGGGACCAAGCCTGCAAGCCCAGGGCTTGGCTATTCCTGAAGAGGCAGTGGTGGCAATGGCCTTAGTGGACATCGCCGGGAATGAGGTCCGCAGTCTCGCCCCAGAGGAGATCGTCAAGATCGTGGACAGTCTAAATACCAACCCCACCTATACGGGGATGTATCCCATGATCCTCGTGGGACACCAGGGTATCCTCACCCTCCAAAACGGGGAAGAGATCCACTTAAGTAGCTTCGGTTCAGAAGAATACGTGGTGGTCTCGGGCAAACTAGGTGAGACCTTCCTCTCCCAGGTGGTCCGAGCAGAAGAAGTGGCCAGACTCCTGCTGGCCGATGTGCGATAGCTGATTGAGGCCTTAGCCCCGCGGGGGCTAAGGCCTTTTCAAGGGAACTTCCACCAAGAAGAGCTTTGATCCGTCCTTCATGCTCTCGCTATATACCTCCAACACCAGCCCCTCCCCCGCTAACTCCACCGGCACCGGAATCTCTGCTTCGAAATAGCCCCAATCTCCCATCGTGGCGGTGGTAAATCCCTGGGCAATAGTCAGACCGCGGGAGTCCTTCAATTCATAGGACACGGTCCCCTCAAAGACGTTGGCAAGCCCCGTTAAATGGATGCTTTCCCCCACTTCCGCTCCGGGAGCAGGACTGAAGAGCTTAATCCACTCCGAGGCGGCTACAATGGGACGCCGAATACCCCTTATGCCTAGGACCCGCATGGACCAGGCTTCCGGTGCGGTCACATTCGTAAACTCCAAAGGCCGGAACAAGTCTTCCAGAACAATCAGCCCATAGGGGTACGTAATGGCCATGGTAACGATGTCCCCGGGACCCGGCCCAGTAATCTCGTATCGGATTTCGATTCTATCCGGATGCCGGATTACCTCTCGCACCTGGACGCGATAGCCCCCGGTGGGCTTTTCCCCGGCGGTAATCAGGACCCAGCGGACACCGGCGTAATACCGTTCCTGGACTGCAGGCAGCACTTTGGAGTACTCCACCCACTGGGCGATGGGTTCCGGCAAGTTCCAAGGGTCCGCTACCGAAAACTCCATAGGCTGGCTTTCCCAGGGATGTAGGGGCCCTTGGGCCAGGATCTCCTCCACTTCCTCGAATCCCTCGGGGAAGGCAAAATTGTACCGGGCGGGCAGGGCGAACACGTATTGACGATTCTCCCCCAGTTTCCGAGGACCAATAGGTGCCGCACCCACGTTAAAACAACCCGCCTCCACCAAGGTCCATTGTTCTTGGGTAAAGATCAGGATGGGGATATCCTGTCGCGGTACCGTCTCGGTCCACCCAGGATGCCGCAGGGTAATCCGGGGGCCTGTTTCTCTGCCGCCGGTGGGAAGCTCCGTGCTCTCCCAGGTATCCTGAAGTACCCGGTAACCGGCCCAGCTTTCGGGGAGGTAAAAATCAAAACCATATTCCCCATTGCGGTAGACCAACATCCGGGAGCCCAGGGCAAGGGAAGCGATCAACCAGCTTTCTTCCCCTTGTTCCACCTGCAACTCAATGGGCTGCCGGGCTACGATACCGGTGCTGGTTACTTCCACAATACTTCCCCTCACCCGGACACAGTCTTCGGATAGGGCCTTCATACTTTCAATCTCAATCCTCTCCGGCCAAGGGCTAGAGACCACCCGACCAGGAGGCAGCGCTTCCCCGGCAAGCCAACGGGATAGAAGCTCGGAACTGACTAACCCCTTGTACTGTCTTTGGATCTCCTTTTGCAAAACCTCCGGGGGACTGAGCAGAGAAATCCCCGCCAAGCGCCGGCCGAATTCCTCCACCACATGGCGCACATCGAAAAGGGCATCGTCGGATACAGCTTGGGCAAGACCGGTAAGGCCAATGGGAAACAAAAGCAGAAGTAGAAGAAACGCAGTTTTACGCATTATCTTCACCTCCCAAAAAAGAAAAACCTCCGGGAAACCCAGAGGCTTTCTGTTCTAAAGCAGCTCCGCCGCATAGGCACAGGAAGAGATGGTATCCCCCATGCCCACTGTACTGACGGGGTTGGGAATCACGTGAGCCGGTACCACCAGCACATAGTGGTCCTCCAACTCCACAATGCCCTCGGTGAGGAAATCCTCCGGTATGGGCAGATCCTTGGCCTCTTCGGCGAAGACCTTCAGTTGCTGATAACCAATATCCGACAGAGGGAACTCCGCGGCTTCGGGCAAGCGGTCCAAGGTAGCATATCCGCCGTATTTCGCCTTAATTGCGTTGACAGAAGAGGCGAAGATACAAGCCTCCCGCACCTTCTCCGGTGGAATGGGATAGGGCTTTTTCAACAGGACCACGTAATAGCCCAGATTATGGATTTGGATCCGCTGTACATGCATCTGCCGCAGGAGGGCCAAACCACCTTGGTACAATGTATAGGCTGTCTCGTGTTCGGCGATGGCTTCCATTTCCCTATGGCACTGGAAATCCTCCAGAACCCGCCGGATCTCGTTTTCGTTGATCCCGAAACTGGTAACCTTCTTGGAGATCTCCTTCAACAGCGTCGGCTCTAGGTCCCGGGCCTTCATGGGCACATATTCATAGTGAATCATCAGGTTTGGATTCTGGGATCTTAACAACTCCAGATCCCGCACGGTATCGGACAAGTATTCTTCAAAGGTTCGTCCATCGGGCATGGTATGGTCCGCATAGTGGTATCCTGCCATAAAGGCCATGTCTAACATCTGTCCGAAGGTGGGCAAGACCTCCACCAGCTCTTTGGAAAAGCCCATGATGGAACCGGCCGGCCGGGTGGCCAAAATCACGCGATTCGCCCGCGGGGTGGTGACGGTACAATTGGGAAATTCGAAGGTAAGTCCCTTCCCGTATTCGAAAATCCAGTTGATCTTCACTTCATCCTCGGCATCGGCCGCATCCTTGGTGAATTTCATCACCAGTTTACCGTCTTCAATCACCGGAGTCAGCACACGATCCACAAATTGAGCCGCCTGTTTCGGAGCAAGCAGCGGTGTATACACTGCCGCATCGGCGCCCAAAACCGCCAACTGGTTGGCAATAATCCCCGCTTGTCCCCCCATAGACTCAATTCCCTCGGGGAAAAAGCGGTCCAACCAATTGAGTAGTTCTTCGTTCTCCAAGACAATATGGAAAGACTTCCCCTTAGACAGACGATCCTGCAAGACCACGAAGAAGGTCTCCTTGCTACAGACCGTCTTGACATCGTAGATGGCGGTGTTGGCCACCTTGTCCCAATCAATATCCGGATTGGCAGCCACAATGGCCTTTACGTTTTCCGGTGTAAGATGAACCACTTTGTCGATATTGGTATTGAAGGCCGCGAGAATACGTCCCTTAGGCCTTTGTTGCACCATTTGGGAAACCCGCAGCTCCCATGCTCCATTCATTTTACTTTCACTCCTTACTGCGAAGTCCAAAGGACAGCCCCTATCAGCTTCCTTTACTTCTACACCAACTAGGTTTTATCCTGCTTACTGATCCTTTAGCAGTTGTCGGGCTTCGCGGATGGCAGCGGCGACTTGCTGGGGAGCAGTCCCGCCGTAAACACTTCGATTCTGCAGACTCTGCCGGGGATCCAGGTGGGGGTAGATATCAGAGTCGACCTCCGCCCCCAGCGCCCTTAGTTCCTCTAACGTCAGGTCACTGAGCTCCCGTCCCTTTTCCAGACAGAATAGGACACACCGACCGACAATCTCATGGGCCTGGCGGAAGGGAACTCCCCGTTTGGCCAGATAGTCGGCCAGGTCTGTGGCGGTGAGAAACCCCTTCTGGACTCCCTGGGCAATATGTTCCACCTTCACTTCCATCGTGGCCAGCATCCCGGCCAAAACCTTCAAACAACCGGTGATGGTGTCCACTGTATCGAAGAGGGGCTCCTTATCCTCTTGCATATCCTTATTATATGCCAAGGGCAACCCTTTCATCGTAGTCAGCAAACTGACGAGATTGCCATAAACGCGGCCGGTCTTGCCCCGGATGAGTTCTGCAAAGTCGGGATTCTTCTTCTGGGGCATGATGCTGCTTCCCGTGGCGAAAGCATCGTCCATTTCAATAAAGCCAAATTCCGTCGAATGCCAGATCACTAACTCCTCACAAAGCCGGCTGAGATTGCTCATCAGAATACTGCTAGCCCCGAGGAACTCCAGGATGTTGTCCCGGCTGGAGACCGCATCCATACTATTGGCCATGGGCCTGGTCATGCCCAGCTTTTGGGCCATAAAGTGCCGATCCACAGGAAAGCCGGATCCGGCCAACGCCCCTGCCCCTAGGGGCGATTCATCGTTCCGCTTGGCACAATCCACAAAACGGCCCTTGTCCCGCTCCAGCATGTGAAAATATGCGAGGAAATGATGGGCCAACAGCACCGGCTGGGCCCGCTGCAGGTGAGTGTAACCGGGTATAAGGGTGTCCTTATGCTCCTCGGCCACATCCAAAAGCACCTTTTGCAGTTCCGTAATTAAGCCAACAATCCGCTGGATCTCGGCCTTCAAGAAGAGGCGAATATCCAAAGCCACCTGATCGTTGCGACTACGTCCCGTGTGCAACTTCTTGCCCAAGTCCCCGACCTTTTGGGTTAACAGAGCCTCGATATTGGTATGAATGTCCTCCAGCTCCACCGACAGCTCCACTTTCCCCGCCGCGATCTCCCCTTTGATCTCCTCCAAGGCGGCAATGACCTTTGCCGCCTCTTCGGGGGTGAAGACCCCGGCCTGGACCAGGGCCTTAGCCTGCACGATGCTGCCTTGGATATCATACTCATAGAGTCGTTGGTCAAACTTAAGCGAAGCACCAAACTCATTGGCAAATGCGGCCGCCTCTTTCGTAAAGCGGCCTCCCCACAGTTTACCCACTTTAACCCCTGCCTTTATTCTTCACTCTTCAGCATCCGGTTGGAGGACGCCTTGGTGGCAAGACCGAACAACCGGATGAAGCCTGCGGAATCCTTCTGATCGTAGTCACCACCGGCACCAAAGGTGGCCAGGCTCTCGTCGTAAAGGGCGTAAGGAGAATAACGGCTCACAGGGATCAGATTGCCTTTATACAGCCGCACCCGCACCGAACCGGTTACATAGGCCATGGCATCCTCCAGGAAGGCATCCAGGGCCGAACGGAGGGCCGTAAACCATTGGCCGTAATAGACCAACTCCGCATAGCGGTCCGCCACCAGGGATTTGAACCGCATGACCTCCCGGTCCAGGGTAAGGGTCTCCAGCTGGCGCAGGGCGAAATACAGTAGGGTGCCACCGGGCGTCTCATAAACCCCACGGGATTTCATGCCCACTAACCGGTTTTCGATGATATCCACCCGACCCACACCGTGCTTGGCGGCAATGGCATTGGTCTGTTCCATAATCGCCAAGGGGTCAAGGCGCTGGCCATTGATCCCCACGGGAATCCCCGCTTCAAAATCGATGGTGATCTCCTCCGGCTCAGCGGGGGCCTGTTCCGGATCAACGGTCCACTTGAGCATGTCCTTGGGGAAAGGCTTGGTCACGTCTTCCAGGACACCGCCCTCATAGCTGATGTGCCAGATGTTGCCGTCCATGCTGTAGGGTTTTTCCTTGGTGGCCTCCACCGGAATCCCCCGGGTCTTGGCGTAGTCAATGGCCTGTTCCCGGGAGGCGATATCCCAAATCCGCCAGGGAGCAATGATCTCCAGCTCCGGACCGAGGGCTTGGTAAGTAAGTTCAAAGCGCACCTGGTCGTTACCCTTGCCGGTGCAACCGTGGCAGACCGCAACAGCACCTTCGGCCTTGGCCAGTTCCACCTGCTTTTTGGCGATGAGGGGCCGGCCGATGGCGGTACCTAGGTAGTATTGGCGTTCATACAGGGCTCCGGCCCGCAGGGTGGGAAAGGCATAGTCCCGGATAAACTCGGTCCTAAGATCATCGATGACCACCTTTACCGCGCCGCTTTTGTAGGCCTTTTCCTGAACCTTGTCCCAGTCTTCCTTTTGTCCCAAGTCCGCGGCATAGGCAATGACTTCGTAATTGTAGTTTTCGTTCAGCCAAGGAATGATGATTGATGTATCCAAGCCTCCAGAGTAGGCTAATACCACTTTTTTGCTCATGCGTGTCTCCTCCTTCATGTATTTTCGGACCTTACTTTCAGGATATCCTCTAGGGCCAGCACCACCCGCTCGATCTCGTCTTCGGTGACAATCAAGGGGGGCAGGAACCGGAGGGTGTTCTCTCCTGCGGTACCTACGAGGATCCCGCGTTCTTGCAGTTGGACCACCGCCTCCCGCACCGGGAAGGTGAGATCAACACCTAAAATCAGCCCCAGGCCCCGGACCTCGGTGATCAGATTGGGCCATTGGGATCTCAGTGCCTCCAGGCGATGTTTGAAATACAGTCCTTTATTCTCAACTTGATCCAGGAAACCCTGCTGGGTCAAAACCTCCAGGACCGCCAAGGCCGCGCTGCACGCCAGGGGATTACCTCCGAAAGTGGAGGCGTGGGTGCCGGGACGGAAACTTTTGGCTACCTCTTTCTTGGCCAACACTGCACCGATGGGTATTCCCCCACCCAAGGCCTTGGCCAAGGTGACAATATCCGGAATCAGATCGAAATGCTGGTAGGCAAAGAGCTTGCCCGTCCGCCCCATACCGGTTTGCACTTCGTCGAGAATCAACAGAATGTCCCGTTCTTTGCACAGTGTTGCCACTGCCTGCAGGTAGTCGTAATCGCAGGGGCGCACACCGCCTTCCCCCTGGACCGGTTCTAGGAGCACCGCACAGGTACTTTCCGTGATGGCACTCTGCAAGGCTTCCAGGTCATTGAGGGGCACATAGGTGAACCCAGGGGTCAAGGGAGCAAACCCCTGTTGGTATTTCGGCTGTCCTGTGGCGGTGATCGTGGTGATGGTCCGGCCGTGGAAGGAATCCCGGGCGGTAATCACATCGCCGCGGCCTGGACCGTACTTGTCGAAGGAATACCGGCGGGCTAGTTTAATGGCCCCTTCATTGGCCTCGGCGCCGCTATTGCAGAAGAAGGCCTGGTCCAGCTGCCCCAGGGTACAGAGTCTTTCCGCCAGACTTGCCTGTTGCTCAATGTGATAGAGATTAGAACAATGGATCAAGGTCTGAACCTGTTCCGTTACCGCCTCCACCACCTTGGGGTGGCAATGGCCCAGGTTACACACTGCGATCCCCGAGAGAAAATCCAGATAAGCACGGCCGGCAGCATCCCAGACCGTGGTACCACGTCCTTTGACCAAGGCCAAATCAAACCGGGCATAGGTGGACATCAGGTACTGCTCTGTCTTCGCTTTAATCTGTGCAAAATTCATCTTCTCCCTCCTTGGTCACCATGGTACCGATCCCCTGATTCGTGAAGATTTCCAACAATAACGAATGGGGCTTGCGTCCGTCAATGATATGGGTCCGGGGCACATTGTGCTCCAACGCATCGATACAAGCGGTAACCTTGGGGATCATGCCCCCGCGGATTTGCCCGCTGGCGATCATCTCCCGGGCCTTGGTAATACTCAACTGGCTAATCAGACTGGAAGGATCCTGGCCATTGGCGAAGATCCCCTCCACATCGGTAAGCATAATCAACTTCTCCGCCTGTAAAGCCACCGCCAGGCGACCGGCCACCAAATCTGCATTGATGTTATAGGTTTCCCCGTCTTCCCCCATTCCCACCGGGGTAATCACCGGGATATATCCATCCTCCGTAAGATGATTCACGATCCGGGGATCGATCGCGGTGACCTCGCCGACAAAGCCCAGATCCTGTTTGCCGTTTTGCATCTTCCGGGCGCGGATCAGATTTCCATCCTTGCCGCTAATTCCCACCGCCTGGCCCCCGTGCTGGTTGATGAGGCTGACGATCTCCTTGTTGATCCTCCCCACCAGCACCATCTCCACAATCTCCATGGTCTCCGCATCGGTAACCCGCATACCATCCACGAAGACCGGTTCCTTGCCCATCCGCTGCATGGTCTTAGAAATGGCAGGACCACCACCGTGCACCACCACCGGGTTCAGTCCCACGTAGCGCATGAGGATGAGATCCAAGGCGACCGCTTTGCGCAGACTTTCATCCACCATGGCCGCACCGCCGTATTTAATCACAAAGGTCTTGCCACAGAAGTTTCGGATATAGGGCAGGGCTTCGATAAGTACATTCGCCTTCTTCACCAACTGATCCAACCAAACCGCCCTCCTAAGTTCGATAGTGTGCATTGATCTTCACATAATCAAAAGTCAAGTCACAGGTCCACGCGGTAGCGGAGCGATCGCCCTGCTTGAGATCCAAGGTGATCACCACTGTGTCCTGACTTAAGATCTCCTTTGCTAGTTCTTCGTCAAAATCCAAAGCACCACCGTTAGCCGCCACCTGTAAGGGCCCAATGAATACATCGGTTTTCCCCGGATCAAAATCCACCCCTGCGTAACCCGCGGCACACAGAATCCGCCCCCAGTTAGCATCCTCCCCGAAAATGGCCGTCTTCACCAGATTAGACCCAGCCACGGACTTGGCAATCTGCCGGGCCTGGGCCACGGTGGCGCCGTTTTTGACCTGGACCTCCACCAGTTTAGTAGCCCCTTCGCCGTCTTTGGCGATATCCTTGGCCAATTTCTCAGTGACATAGCTTAGGGCTTTACAAAAGGCCCCATAGGAGGCATCGGGTTGGGTAATCTCCGGATTTCCCGCGGCGCCGTTGGCTAGGATGGCCACGGTGTCATTGGTGGAAGTATCGCCGTCGACGGTGATCATATTGAAGGTCTCATCCACACAGGTCCGCAGAGCCCGATCCAATAGTTCTACCGAAATGTTGACATCGGTGGTGATGTAGGCCAGCATGGTGGCCATGTTGGGGTGGATCATCCCGGAACCCTTGGCCATGCCCCCCACCCGGATGGTATGGCCCTGGTCTGCGTATTCCACCGCGATCTCCTTCGCGAAGGTATCGGTGGTCAGGATCGCCTGGGCTGCCTCCGCTCCCCCTTCGGGCGAAAGGAGCGGCGCGGCCTGTTCAATACCCGCTTCGATCATTTCGATGGGTAGACGCTGACCAATTACACCGGTGGAGGAAACCAACACCTGATCCTCACCGATGCCCAAAACCTGGGCGGTCTTTTTGACCATCCGCCAGGCATGTTCCAGACCTTCAGGCCCTGTGCACGCATTGGCATTGCCACTGTTCACCACGATGGCCTGGATCTGTTTTCCCTTGGCCAATTGCTCCCGACACACCTGGATCGGTGCTGCGGCCACCAGGTTTTTGGTAAACATAGCCGCGGCCTTGGCCGGCCGTTGGGAAAGGATCAAAGCTAGATCCTTGCGGCTTTTCTTCAAACCAATATGCAAACCGCAGGCCACAAAACCCTGGGCTGCGGTCACGCCTCCTGGAATTATCTGCATCGTCGCCCCCCCTATGGCAGCAAAGCTGTCGCTGTAAGTCCTTCTGTCTCGGGACGCCCGAACATCAGGTTCATATTCTGAATCGCCTGTCCAGCGGCACCCTTCCCGAGGTTATCAATGACTGAGAGTACCACCACCCGGTTCATTCGGGGATCCACCCTCAGCGTAAGATCACAGAAGTTAGTCCCGTAAACAGCCTTGGTCTGGGGATATTCATCCACCAGCACGCGGACAAAATACTCATCGGCATAGAACTCCTGATACAAGTCCAATAGTTCCCTTTCACTGACCTCCACCGTCAACTTCCCCGAGATGGTGCTGTGGATTCCCCGGGTCATGGGCGCCAGGTGGGGCGTGAAGGTGACCATGGCCGTATGTCCAGCCAGCAAACTCAATTCCTGTTCGATTTCCGGCCGGTGCCGATGGGTAATCAGACCGTAGGCCCGCAAGTTCTCCGTACACTCGGGATAATGATACATCTGGCCTAGCTTCGCTCCGGCCCCCGAAACCCCAGACATCGAGTCAGCCACGATACTAGCCAGATCCAGATAACCCTGTTTTAACAGGGGTGCCAGACCCAGGATAATACTGGTGGGATAGCACCCGGGGTTGGCCACCAGGGAAGCTTCCTTAATCTCGTCCCGGTGGATTTCACACAGACCGTACACAGCCTTGGTGGAAAGCTCAGGACAAGTATGGGGAATCCCATACCATTCTTCGTATATTCTTGCATCCCGGAACCGGAAATCGGTCCCCAGATCGATCAGTTTCACGCCGCCGGCCAGCACCGATTCTGCCAATTCCATACAGCCCCCGTGGGGAACCGCGGTGAATAGACAGTCACATTCTTGGATAATGGTCTTTACATCGATCTCCGAAAACCTAAGATCCAAATGTCGCAGGGCCGGAATCACCTTACCGAGGGACTCGCCCACATAGGTACGGGATCCCGCATAGACCACCTCTGCATTGGGGTGATTAGCCAAAAGCCGAATCAGTTCCCGGCCCGCATAGCCGGAAGCACCGATAATTCCTACTCTAATCAAGGATACCATCTCCTATTGCAAGCTACTGATGTGATTATACCAACCTATGTATAAATATGCAATAGGTTTACGTCACTTTTACAACTTTTTCAGGATAGCACAGGTAGGAACAAGATGCAATCCCTCGGAGGGCAGCCTGCCGTCGTGCAGAAAAGCTAGTCTACGACAAGGTTTGGCTAAATGCCGTAGGGAAGATTGGGGAATATACGAACAGTATGCGAATATACATCATCACCGATCCCTTCCCGGCGGTTCAAACACCGTTACATCCCAATGACCTCTGCTAAGCAAACGTACAAAATCCTTGACAATCCCCCGGGATCGTGGGAAAATAAACTTGAACATATGAGCAGTCGTTCATTTATTTCGAGAGGAGGTGGAGCTTTGTCCAAATCAGACCAAGACAACCAAGTTACCGAGATCCTGGAACAGGTCTCTGGGGAAATCCTCCCCGATGAACTGGCCAATAAGCTAGCGGAGACCTTCCGGGTCCTCGGGGACCCCACCCGGATCCGGATTATCCATCTGTTGTTCCAAAAACCCCGGTGTGTAGGGGATATCGCCCAGTTGCTTGACATGTCCCAGTCCGCAATCTCCCATCAACTCCGTTCCTTGCGAAACATGCGACTGGTGAAATACTACCGGGAAGGAAAAAACGTCATCTACAGCCTCGATGACGACCACATTGTGGGGCTGTTCAAAGAAGGTTTGGATCATATCTTGCACGATTGAGGAGGACAGTTGTGGTGAACCAAAAAGAGATAGTGATTACTCTAAAGGGCCAATCCTGTCCTAGCTGCCATACCTCAGCGGTGGAGGCCATTGGCCGTCTTCCCCGGGTCCGCTCGGTCAAGCAGCAGGGACAAAAATTGACCCTTACTTTAGAAGAACCGGGTCATACCCTTAAGGAGATTCGCTCCGTAGTACAAAGAATTGAACCGGCCCTCACCGTAGTGAAGGAAGCGGAGGAGCAGGAAGAGGAACATAGTTCCCTGCGCGATCTGGTGGAACTGGCCGCGGCCGCGGCCCTTACCGGGATCGCCTATCTATTGCCCGCGGAGATCAGAGAGAGTGTCTGGGTCCTGGCCTATCTGGTGGTAGGATACCCGATTATCTGGGCCGCCCTGCGGGGAGTACGCCGGGGAAATGTATTTAATGAAAATACCCTGATGAGTATTGCTACCTTCGGAGCACTTATTTTGCATAATCATCTGGAAGCCATAGCCGTAATGTTCTTCTACCGCATTGGGGAGTTCATCGAACATCTGGCGGTACAACGTTCCCAAAGGTCCATTGCCGCGCTGTCGGAGCTGTGGCCAGAGACGGCCAATCTGCTGAAAGACGGCAAAATCCAGGAGGTAAAGCCGGAGCAATTGCAGGTAGGGGATCTGATCATCATCAAGCCGGGAGAAAGGGTCCCCACCGACGCCCTGATCCTCGAAGGACACTCCACGGTGAATACCGCCGCCCTCACCGGCGAATCCTTGCCCAGGGACGTGGCCCCGAAGGATACGTTGTTAAGTGGTACGGTCAACCTGACCGCCGCGCTAAAGGCCCAGGTAGTCCGCCCCATGCATCAGTCCGCAGCGGCAAAAATCGCCGCTTTGGTGGAAGAGGCCCGACAACAAAAGGCCCCCACCGAGAAGTTCATCACCCGGTTTGCCCGGTACTACACCCCCACGGTGGTGGCCTTGGCGGCCCTCTTGGGAACAGTTCCCCCGTTACTGGGGTTTGGTACCTTTGACCAGTGGGTCTATCGTTCTCTGGTGTTCCTGGTAATCTCCTGCCCCTGCGCCTTGGTACTGTCCATCCCCTTAAGCTTCTTTGCGGGGATCGGCAAAGCCGCCTCCAAAGGAATCCTGGTCCGGGGTGGTAACTACCTTGAGGCTTTAGCCAAACTGGATACGGTGGTCTTCGACAAAACCGGAACCCTCACCACCGGTCAGTTCCAGGTGGCCGGGATTCAGCCGGCGAACGGTTTCACCCCGGAGGATGTACTGCGCTATGCGGCTATGGCGGAGAGCTTCTCCAACCATCCCATCGCCCAGTCGGTCCTGGCGGCCGCGGCCCAGGAGGAACAGCTCCTCGACGAGGCCATCGACCATGAGGAGATCTCGGGCATGGGCATTAGGGCCCTTCGGGGAAGTGAAGAGATCCTGGTGGGGAACCTAAAACTGATGGAACGCCATGGGATCCCAGTCGAGACCAGTGCGGAAAACACAGCCATCTACGTGGCTGTCAACGGACAGTATGTGGGCTGGCTTGGGGTGGTGGATACCATCAAAGAAGACGCCAAGGCCGCGGTAGCCGCTTTGCGGAAAGCCGGCGTGAGAAGGGTCTATATGCTTACCGGTGACGCCTTCTTGGCAGGCCGGAGGGTGGCTGAGGCATTGGGCTTGGATGGGTTCTATGCAGAACTGTTACCGGAGGATAAGGTGAAGCATTTGAAAGAGATCTTGGCCACCAGCCAAGGGACCACCGCTTTTGTAGGGGATGGCATCAACGACGCCCCTGTATTGGCCCAAGCCGATGTTGGCATTGCCATGGGTCAAGGGGGAGCCGATGCCGCCGTAAACACCGCGGACGTGGTACTTCTGCAGGATCGGCCCAGTCAACTGGTGGACGCGGTGCACACCGCCCAACGGACCCGGCGGATCGCTCTGGAAAACATCACCTTGGCTTTGGGCATCAAGATCCTGGTCCTCATCTTGGGTGCCTTCGGTCTTTCCACCCTGTGGGAAGCCATCTTCGCGGATGTGGGTGTGACGGTACTGGCCGTGTTGAATACCCTAAGAATCTCCCGGTACGCTTCTTCTAGTTAGCCTAAACACAAAAACCTAAGGTGTTTTCCATCATCCCCAGGTACTCCGCCTGGGGATGATGACTTTTAAACACTCTGCTCACTTTGTGGATTTGGGAAAACGACAAAACTGTGTTAAGATATTGTAAGTAGCTGTTACCAAAATGGTCCTGATCAGGCTTGGGCTCCATGATATTAACCCGATACTAAGAGCTGGTCGCTTTGCCTTTCTGTTTATCCATTCTCAACAAGGCCCCTGGTAATGGCAATCTACTACATGGGTGCTTTGTGTTCGCCGATCCTTAGAGTAGTTTGCTTTTCCAGGATAGCCCGTTTTTCTAGAGAGGAGAACTGTGCCTCGTGATACCGAAGGGAAATCTGGCATTGGATAGCGATGCAGAAGCCGGTACAGTGGAATTGGCGGCTACGCCGTCTACGAAGGAAATCCGCTGGCGGGTCTGGGATCTCTCTGCCCCCGCCTTGGTAGAAATGATGCTCAATAGCCTCGTCGGCATGGCCGACATGATGATGGTGGGTCGCCTGGGTTCTGCGGCCATTGCCGCGGTGGGATTTACCAACCAACCGGTGTTTTTCCTACTGGCCATCTTCCGCGCCTTGAACGTGGGTACCACCGCGTTAATCGCCCGCTTCGTGGGTGCAAGACGCCCGGATCGGGCCAACGATACCCTGCGGATGGGCTTTGCCATCACCCTCCTGTTGGGCATTCTCTTGAGTCTCTTCAGTTACGCCACGGCCCCCATGATCATTGCCGCCCTCGGTGCCGAAGAGGAAGTGCTTCCCCTTGGGATCGCCTATATGCGGCTCATCTCCCTGGGCATGTTGTTTCAGGCGGGGTCCATGGCCCTGAACTCGGCACTGCGGGGAGCCGGCGATACCAAAACCCCGATGACCACCAATGTCACAGCAAATATCGTCAACGTGGTGGGTAACTACATCTTAATCTACGGCCACTTCGGTTTTCCCGCGCTGGGGATCCGGGGAGCGGCCATGGCCACCAACATCGCCCGGGTCTTAGGGTGTTCCATGGCCCTGTATGTGGTCATGAGAAAAAACCCGATTATCCGCCTCTCTTTAGCTCCCCCCTACCGGCTGGATTTTGGACTCCTACAACGGCTCATCCGCATTGGACTACCGGCTGCGGGTGAGCAACTGGTCCTCAGGACAGGCCAGATCCTCTACCTACGGATCGTAGCCGGCCTTGGTACTGCTACGGTCGCAGCCCATCAAATCGGGATGAATATCCTTTCCCTGTCCTTTATGCCCGGTCAAGCCTTTGCCATTGCGGCCACCACCTTGGTGGGGCAATATCTGGGTAGTAAACGCCCGGACACAGCCCAAAAGAGTGCCTTAGAAACGCGAAAACTGGGAATGATTGTTTCCTGTTCAGTGGCGGTGCTTTTGTTCTTCGGCGGCGCCCAGATCGCCCGGCTGTATACCGATGAAATGGAGGTAATCGCCCAAACCGCGCTGGTGTTGAAGATTATCGCGCTAATCCAACCGGCCCAATCCACCCAGTTCATCCTGGCCGGTGGGCTCAGAGGAGCTGGCGATACCCGCTGGCCCCTTGTAGCTAGCTTCATCGGGATTTGGGGAGTACGGGTAGCGGTTGGTTATCTCCTCGTCGCCTGGTTCCACCTGGGCCTGGTGGGAGCCTGGACCGGCATGGCGCTTGATCAGTGTACCCGCTCTGTTTTGATCTGGACCCGGTTCAAACGGGGACGCTGGAAGAGCATAGCGGTCTAAGTACACCATACTGGATTCTTGCCACAATCCGCGATAAAGGCTGACTGGCAAGCATACCACGGGATTTCACCTGCGGACGGGAAATGTATGCAGTATATATACGCTTCTTTCCCCCGTTTCCATGATCGCACAGTAGCCTTACCGCTTTCTTTGTACCAGGGGTTCTGCACCCGAACCCTGGCCCCCAAACCTTCGACCGAAAGCCCTATCCTTACATGCTACACAAAATAATACCACCTTTCGCAAGATTATTCATAGTAGTCGTGGGGATTCAATAGTAAAATGAGCTTAAGCTGAAAATCTTTACCGGAGGTGGGAACATGAGGCAAGTCTTTGGAAAATTAAGCTATGAAAGCCTGACGGATTTCCTTTACGGTACGGCGCCTAAGCCGGTGAAATGTAAGAACGGAATGGTGATCGGTGGGGGCGAAGTATACCCCGAGATCAACTTCACCCTACCACCGATGCCCATTGAGGAAAAGAACTTCCAGGAGATTATCGCACAATACAAGGAAATTGTCACGGGGGTATTGACCCGGGCTGCGGAACTCCATGCCCCGGGAGTGGTGGTGGAAGTGGAGTTGTTGCCGCCGATGACCGAAAACCCCCAGTGGGGTTTGGCCGTTACGGAGACGGTTTTGGAGATTATGGACCAGTTCCAACAGGACCAGGGCTTAAAAAGCGTCCTACGGTTAACACCCAATGATATCCGCGAGATGCGTCGACCCCCGCTGATGCGTTCCGGTGAATTGTGGGAGAACATGTTGGCTACCTTCACCTATGCCGCCAAGGCCGGAGCAGACTTTTTAGCCATTGAGTCCACCGGCGGCAAGGAGGTACACGACGATGCCCTTATCAATGCCGACTTGGCGAAGGTCATCTTCGCTCTGGGAGTCCTGGGAGCCCGGGACATGGAATTCCTCTGGGGACACATTGTGGACATCGCCCAAAGATACGGAAGCTTCGCCTCGGGTGATACGGCCTGCGGTTTCGGCAACACCGCCATGGTGTTAGCGGAACAGGGAATGATCCCGAAGGCCTTCGCCGCGGTGGTGCGGGTGGCCACCGTCAGCCGAAGCCTGGTAGCCTATGAGATGGGTGCCGTTGGTCCCAGCAAGGACTGTGCCTATGAAGGTCCCTATATGAAGGCCATTGCCGGTGTACCCATCGCCATGGAGGGCAAAAGCAGCGCCTGTGCCCACCTGAGCCCCGTGGGGAACATCACTGCCGCGGTGGCGGACCTGTGGAGCAATGAGTCGGTCCAAAACGTGAAACTGCTGGGAGGCATGGCCCCCGTAGTCTCTATGGAACAGTTGATCTACGATTGCCGACTGCTGAATCAAGCTCAGCGGGAAGGCAAGGATGCAGCTTTGACCTTGCAGAAGTGGCTAGTGAATTCCGACAGCGCCTATGATCCCCAGGCCTATGTACTACGGCCCGATGTGGTGTACACCATCAGCGAAAAAATCGTTCAAGAGCCAGAACCCTTTAAGCGCACGAAGCTTGCAGCCCAAGTGGCCATCGACCTGCTGAAAAACGCGGTAACGACCAAGGAGATCCGCCTAGCGGAACGGGAGCTGCGCTGGCTTGATCTGATGCAATACCAGCTGGATGAAATTCCCGATGATGCACTCAAATTCTGGGAGCAGCTGAAACCCAGCTTGGATACCAGCAAATTTATCCCCAGCGAGTATGGTCTGGAATAGGGAAAGGCCGGAGCAATCCGGCCTTCTTCGTTTGGGTCTATAGCTCTCGCACTTTAAGTCACCGCGGAGGTTTCCTCTATGATTCCTTACGGGAGTCTGCGGAAACCCAACCTAGCCACGCGGTCCAGGTAAAACCCGACCTCCGGCAGTAACATGGGCTATATGCTCCAACCCCCAAAAACACGGTTACCTCGTCTTCCAGTAGGGCCAAACGTAGAAGGGGCAGAGTAAAACCCTGTTTATCTTCCCGCTGTTTTTGGGAGCGATGCGAAGAAAACAAATGCAGGCTGGGTCGGTAGCCCCTCACCCATGCCGATGGTTGACCAGCTTTCCACTCTTTCGGAGACTGAGTATAAGCCCCACCCAGTTCCCCCATCCTAAGGGTAGGGTCAATGGAAGGAGGAAGAACCCATGAATCGCCTCGCCAACGAAACCAGCCCCTACTTGCGCCAACATGCCCATCACCCGGTGGACTGGTACCCCTGGGGCGAAGAGGCCTTCGCCAAGGCCCAGGCCTTAAACAAACCCATCTTGCTCAGTAGCGGCTATTCAGCCTGTCACTGGTGCCACGTAATGGCCCGGGAATCCTTCACCAATGAGAGAATTGCGGCCATCATGAATGAGCATTTCATCAACATCAAAGTGGACAAGGAAGAACGACCCGACGTGGATCAGGTTTATCAGCAAGCTTGTCAGTTGTTCACCGGCCAAGGGGGTTGGCCCTTGACCGGGTTTCTCACCCCCCAGGGTGAACCCTTCTTCGTGGGCACCTACTTTCCACCCAAGGCCCGATACGGACTGGTGGGGTTTGAAGAATTGCTTTTGGAAATGGCCCGGATCTACCGGGAGGGACCGGAAACCATCCGCCACACCGTAAAGATCATCAAACACACCTTGACGGGCCAAAGAAGCTCCGGTTATGGTGGAAGCCTGGCCACAGAGCAGGAAATAAGGGCTTCCGCGGAGAGACTCCTTCCCCTTTACGATGGGGAATATGGGGGCTTTGGTCCTGCACCTAAATTTCCCATGGTAAACCTTTGGGAGCTATTTCTCAGCCTTGGTTCGCCCTTTGCCCCTCTGGCCCTGAAGACCCTCCGCATCATGGCCCAGGGCGGCATCCAAGACCAAATTGGTGGTGGTTTTCACCGCTATTCCACCGATCGGCGTTGGCTCGTCCCCCATTTCGAAAAGATGCTCTACGATAACGCCCTGTTGTGCCTGGCCTACTCCCACGCCTACCAGTTCTCCAAGGACGACTTCTTCCGGGAAATTGCCTGCAAGACCGCCCGCTGGCTGCTCAGGGAGATGCAGCACCCGGAGGGTGGGTTCTATGCGGCCCTTGATGCCGACACCGAAGGAGAAGAGGGGAAATACTACCTGTGGCACTATGACACCATTCAGGAGCTTTTTTCCTCGGACGATGCGGACCTGCTCTGCCAATACTACGGCATCACCCCCCAAGGCAACTTTGCCCAGGGACAAAACATCTTGCATAGGTCCCTGGAACCGGAGGAACTGGCCGAAAGGATCGGCCTTGCCCCCACCGTCCTCAAAGAGCGACTATCCGCGCTAAAACAACAGATGCTCGCCCACCGGGAAAAGCGGGTAAGACCCTTCCGGGACGAGAAGATCATCACCGCCTGGAACGGGCTGGCCATCGCTGGGCTGGCCTTGGCCGGTCGGGTCTTTGACTGCCCCGCCTACATCGAAGCAGCCCACACCGCCTGGGCCTTCATCCGCCGGCACCTTTGGATCGAAGGACGACTGTATAGGAGTTATCTGGACCGTCGTAGTAGGACTCCCGGCTTCCTGGAGGACTACGCCTACCTGGTCTTTGGCCTCGTGGAACTGTATCAGGCCACTTTCCGCGAAGAGTATTTAGAG
>DUMW01000076.1 GCA_012839765.1 Bacillota bacterium | reverse complement strand
TAAGGCTCCTAACGGTGCCCAACTGTCGGTACTTCCTCAGCCAAGTATGGATGGTGTTGGGAGAAATCTCATAGCGCCTGGCAACAAGTGCGACATTCCCTACTTCTTGGCACTCTTGAATGATCTCCTCCTTGAACTCATCAGAATACTGGCGTGACTTCATTTGGAAACCCTCCCTGACTCAATACTATCATAGTGCAAAGGGTTTCTCCAAACTCATTGCGGGGCCCTTAGGGTTGTGGAGTTCTCCGGTTTTCGAGCGGTAGTCACCAGCAGGTAAAGGAGGGGGTAATGACACCGGGAAGATGCGTCGCGGCAGGATTCCCCGAACCAATGGTGAAGTTGAAACGTACTTGGCTAGCGGGGAAATGTGTATTGTATGCTTTTTCATTGAACGTTGGGAAATTTCATGGTGCGAAGGGAGTAAGCGACCCATGTGGACACCGAAAAGAAGAGCCATCGCTGCCCTGGAGGGCCGGCAGCCGGATCGGGTTCCAACCTTTGAACTTGAATTTCAGTTGACTGAGGAGCTGTTGGGACGTGCTTTTTACAGGCCCACCCAGGCCACCAGTGACCGCGAGTTTCGTAAGATGTGTCGGCACAATGCCCAGCTGTATGTGGATGTGGCCCGGGAACTGGAGTATGATATCATCATGGTTGCCACCGCGGGCGAGAATGAAGCAGCTTTGAAAGAAACGGCCAAAGGGATTCGGGAACTGGTGGGCGATGAATATCTTTTACTATGCCACGGTGATGGAACCTACTCCATCCCGAACGGGCAGAACATGATGGAGTTTAGCTGTTGGCTGATCGAACAGCCCACTGAGGTTCATGCTCAGGCCCAACGGATGGTCAAGGCGGCCATCGAGCGGAACAAGCGCATGATGGAGGCGGGCTATGACGGCTTTGCCCTCTGTGCCGATTATTGCTTCAATGATGGGCCCTTCATGTCTCCTAAGATGTTTAGGGAATACGTCACGCCCTACCTGTCCCAGTTGATCGCAACCATCCGCGCGATGGGAGGATATGCCATTAAGCATACCGATGGGAATATCATGCCGATCATTGATCAACTGGTGGATTGCCATCCCCATGCCCTCCATTCCCTAGACCCCATGGCGGGAATTGACCTTAAGGTCGTGAAGGAAATGTACGGTGACCGGGTCTGTCTTATCGGCAATGTGAATTGTGCTTTGCTGCAGACCGGTACCCCCGAAGAGATCCGCGCATCTGCCCTGTATGCCCTTACCCATGGGAAACCCGGGGGAGGCTACATCTTTTCCACCAGCAATGTTGCTTTCAAGGGAATGCCCCTGGAAAACTACCTCATGGTTTGGAACCTGTGGAAGGAGCATCGGGATTACTGAGAAGGATACTTGCCCGCCGGCTGTGTGTCTAAGGTTAGGGGGCAACCGAACCTCCCTTTCGCATTGATCAGTTTGATCCTCGGAAAGAAAAGCGCCAGTGTCCCCTTCTGCAGGCAAACGATTGAATTACGCTGGATATTCCCTTTGCTCTGTCTAGTGGGGCTAGAGGCTGACTTGACGTTGTGGGTTACAAGTCTTATACTAAATGCAAAACTTGCATGTAATGGGTGTCGGTACCAGAATCTTGGCTGAAGACTAGTCTGTAGACAAGGGGGAGCTCCCCATCCCTTTGCAATTGCAGAGGGGGCAGTAATACGAAGAGCCTGGGAGGTATGAAAGTGTTACGAAGTCTAACGTGTATTCTTTTCCTTTTATTTCTGTCGGTTTCCAGTAACTGTACGGCCCAAGGTTATCCCGGTAGTGAGCGAAGGTCCTTTCCGGAAGGTTTAGAAAACTTGGCTCTACATAAACCCGTTGTTGCCTGCAGCGAGGCCGCTGACAGTCCCGCTCGCTATGCGGTGGATGGGGCCAATGATACCTGGTGGCGGATTAGCACGGGCCAAAGGGAGGTTTGGCTGACGGTGGACCTGGGAGAGGCTACGAAGGTGAACCAGTTTAGCCTCCTTACCTATGGGTATCCCTCTATGTCTGGGTACAGGCTCCAGTATTCCCTGGACGGAGAAGAATGGCTGGACGCCTATGCCTATGAGGGCACGGTCCAGATGCGGGAGTCGAAGATGATCCCTGAGGTGACCGGGAGGTATTTTCGGTTTTTCGCCACCTGTCATGTGCTTTCGGCCCATGTGGGTTTGCGCTCCCTTGAGCTTTATTACGATGATTCCTTCGATCCCTCCCTGATGCTTAAGCAGGTGAGTATTTCTCCCGTGGGGTTTTCCGTCGCGCAAACGGAACGAAGCTTTTATGATATAGTGGTGCCCACGGGGGTGGATCAGGTGACCATCCGCCTGGAGAAGGGGGACCAAGGGCAGCGGGTGACTATTGATGGTTCCGAGGCAACCTCAAAAGTGATTGAATTCCCCGGCAAGGAGGAACGGCACGTGGTGGTGGAGGTCACCGATGCCGCAGCCAGTCGTTCCCAAACCTATACCTTCATTTTGAAACGGCCGCCTGTGGAAAGTGCTGAGTATGTCTTGCTGTTTGCCGACGAGTTTGCTGGGGAAAAGCTGGATACCGATGTATGGGATTATCGGACGGGATTGCGTCAACCCCACGGAGGGTGGAATTTGCCAGAGAATGTCCGGGTGGGTGTCGATGCCGACGGGAACACATGTCTTTTCATCGATTTTAAGTACGAGGATTTCAACCGGGATGGGAAAACGGAGTATACCGGCGGTGGGGTGATTTCCAAGCCCCTGTTTGGTTACGGATACTATGAGGTACGGGCGAAATTATACGGTGAGAGCAAGGGCCTGCATTCTTCCTTCTGGAGCATGGGAGCCGATGGAAATCGCAATCAGGTGTTGGAAATTGACGGGTTTGAAGTGGACTCAGTAAACCCTGATCTACTTCTTTTGAATGGACATTGGTATGTTCCTTCCCATGAGCGGGCCTTTGGTTTGGAGTACCGCCAGGATACCACCGAGTGGTTTGTGATGGGATATGAGTGGTTGCCGGGTCGCGTGAACTTCTACGTCAACAACCAGCTGGTCTACAGTGTTCCCTACGACTGGCTCTATGCCCCGCAACATCTATGGCTTACGGCCTTGCCCACCCCTGATGTGGGTGAAGGGGCGGTTCCGCCGGTGGAAGGCGCAGCCAGTCTTTTCGACTACTTCCGCTACTATGCCCGGCCCTTGCCCGGTGTAAATTTGCTGGGCAACGGCTCCTTTGAATATAACAGCACCACTAGGGACCCACAGCAGCCGGTCTGTTGGGATGAAGCGGGGGATGCTTTTGCTAGTCTCGTGGTCCGAGGAGACGCGGTGAGCGGTGAATACGCGCTGCAGCATACCCCCATCCGGGGCAAGCGGGTGATTACCTCCCAACTGCTTACATTCATCCCCAACGGTAGGTACCGGTTACGGGCCTGGACCAAGGCCACCGAGGGGCTTGCCGAGGCGGTATTGGAGGTTGACACCGGCGACGGTTTGGTGTACACTGCGGCCATTGCCCCATCCACCACCTGGAATGAAGTGGTGGTGGAGGATGTGATGGTTACGAACAATCGGGCTCATATTTCCATCATTTCTGCGGGGGAACTGGGCCAGTGGTTGAAGGTAGACGATGTGGCATTCGAGCTGGTCAGTAGCCAATAGGCGGTTCTGACCGGGTAATACTGTACAGGGTCACTGGAGAGAAGCCAGCGATTCCGGGGATATCCTGGAAGCGGCTTCTCTCTTTTGCTTTTTTTGGGTGTAAAGGCGACGGCACTGCCTTTTGTGACTGTTCCCACGTTTCCAGCGGGATCTTTCCCCAACTTTCTCACCGCGGATCGCCGCGGGCATTCTCTATGTATCTCCCCAAAAGGAAGCTCAGTAGTGTGAAAGTCGCATGAAGTGTTAATTGTAATGCCAGATGGCTCTGAGAAGGACAATCGCAACAAAAACATAAAGAATCGAAAATTATAGAGAGGATTACCCTGATCAATCCGGTATTTCGCACCCTCTTAGCAACCAGCCGAGCAGTTTCTGATTAAGGAACAGATCAGCTAACCCAGTCGATCTGAATTAAGGGAATAATGCTAAGAATTATGTAAATAAGTTGTGAAGAAGG
>DUMW01000075.1 GCA_012839765.1 Bacillota bacterium | reverse complement strand
TGTTATCTTTCTTGTGTTACCATTTCGTTGGAGAACTAGCTTTTTCTACTGTTTCCCTGGAGTCTTGGGGGCTTGTGGAGTTATCGGTACCACGTGCCTTTGAGCAACGAAGGCAGTGAAGTCTCTTCCGTTGTTTGCCGTGCCTGGTTCTGTTCGCTGGAATGTCACTAGTGTTTTGATTTGGCAGAGTTTGATCTTGAAAAACGGTGCCAAACAGGAAAAGTCCCTTTCCATGGGAAAACCCATACAGTTAACCAGAGACGGTTGGCTCCAGTAGTGGCTTAGCTGAGCTGTTTGTTGGCATCAGGGGGCGCGAAGACGGATACGCATCTGCTAAGGAGAAGTCTGGCTGAAAGCGCCAGACCGCTGGATCAAGAGCAGTCTGCATTTGACTTTTACTGTCCGAACAGTATCTTGGGGATAAGGCAAAACGTTATTGTTTTGATGGGCCACAGTGTATGCCTATGCTAATCTGTGGCCTCCTAAGCATCGGGGCTGCTCTTTCACCGCGTACCGATCCCGATGGTGGCCTCAAGAGACACTGCTGATCGATTGGCCTTGGGAGAAGGGGGAGCAAAAGACCGGTGCGGATTACCTCCGATGTGCGCCCCTTGGTAGTCTACCCAGTCTCCCCTATCCCAGCGAAGACATTGCCCTTTTCCCTTGTTTCGCCGTTGATTTCCCATAGTCTGGTCTTTGGCCAAGACCGTCCTTTGGTCTTTGCTGTGAGCTAACTAAATCTCAACTAGTAACGTTTTAATCTCAAAGGGTCCAATTTCCAGCTCTACCCTTTGGGTCTTGGTGGCGATCAGCACCGGGTTTTCCTCCAAATGATTGGTTACCGCGATGGTTTTTGCTTCCTTGGGGAAGGTTAGGGCAACTTTGCCCCGTTGTCCCACCAACTCGCCGAAACGTACTACCAACGCCAGGGAGTTCTCGGCCTTCTTCAGGGCATGAAGGAATAACTGGCCACCCTCCAGTTTTAACAGTTGGTAGTCGGTCATTTGAGGCTGGTCGTTCTTTCGTAGTTCGACCCCATAGGGTATGTTCAGTTCATGGGCATACCGGCTTACTTCTCCCGCTTGGAGGCTGCCCTGGTGGGGCAGGAAGGCGTAGGTGAAAACGTGTATTCCCCGATCCGCGGTGGCATCGGGACCGGTGGCCGCCTTTAACAGGGTCAGACGTAGTACGTTACCGACGGCATCGTGGCCGTACTTGCAATCATTGAGAAGGGCGGCACCATACCCTGGTTCGGAGATGTCGCACCACTTGTGACCGCAGACTTCGAAACGGGCTTGATCCCAGGAGGTGTTCTCGTGACTGGGTCGGGTGATATACCCATTTTGGATTTCGTAATTGACCTCTCGGCTATTGACGTCCACCGGAAAGGCCACCTTCAGGAGACGGTGCACTTCCTGCCAGTCCACCTTGGTTTCGAAGTCGAGACGCTTGCTTCCTGTGTTTAACACAATGTCTTGGGTCCAGGTGGAACCTTCCCCGAAGGTGCGGGTAATCCGAATCCGTCCCTGGACTGGACCCTCCTCGATCACCGTCATAGTACCTCCCCGTACTTCCTCGATAGCTTGCCGGTAATACTTTTCGATCTCCCAAGCATCATAGTTCAAGGGGAGGTCTTCGGCCATGAGCACCACGTTTCCTCGTTGGCCCGGTGGCAAGACTTCCCGCTGGGCTTCTTTATCATAGACCGAAAGAAGTTGACCGTTAGTATCTACTTCCACCCGGATCAGCTGGTTTTCCAGGCACGCCACTTGCCCCTGTAGTGTCACAACTACGGGATCCTCAGGTGGGAGAGGACAATGGCCCGGTTCGAGGTAGTAGGTGCGTAAAGCCATCCCCTTTACCTCGGGGATAAAGACCAGCCGCTCCTTGCTCCACTGACTTGGGATGGGATTACCTTTCTCGTCGGTGATGTGGACCGGTCCATCGGCCGGGAGTAGCGCTGGTTTTACAGTGCAGTCACCGATTCGGTAGCGATCTTCATCCAATGTACCCACGGGGAGGGTGAGGGGATCCCTTCTGTCCCAGTTCAGGGTGTTCAGCAATACTAGTTGTGGCTTTTCGGCCGATTTCTTTCCCATTCCGTCTAGAAGACTTTCCATGGCTTGGTCCCGCAGTGCAAGGGCTTTGTTTGCCACCTCTCCATAGATCCTGTGGCAATCGGTGTAGACCTGCTCAATGGAAGAACCGGGGAGGATGTCATGGAACTGATTGGTGAGCACCTGTTTCCACAGTTCTGTCAGCTCATGGCTGGGATACTGGCCTGTCAGGAGGTAGGCGGCGCTGGCCAGGATTTCCGTTTCCCGCAATAGGAACTCAAGCTTTCGGTTGTTGCGCTTGGTCCAGGCCTGGCTAGTGAGGGTCCCGCGGTGCAGTTCCAGGTATAGCTCACCCCGCCAGAGGGGATAAGCCTCTTGGTTGTCTGCCAGTCTTGTCATCAGGTCCGAGATTGTGCCGAACCGGGCCTTGGGTGCACCCTCCAGGTCTTGCAATCGTCGGGCGAATTCCATGTTCTCCATGGTCATTCCGCCCCCACCGTCCCCGAAACCCACCGCGTGGACCACTGTGTCGGTCAGTTCCTTTGGTTGGAATTCCCGCCAATGGGTCCAAAGGGCGCGGGGGTTGATTTGACCGTTATAGGTCAGCTTGATATAGTGCGCGAGCACCACCGTTCCATCGATGCCTTCCCAACGGAAAAGGTCGTAGGGGAAACGGTTGGTGGCGTTCCAGCCGATTTTAGAAGTGACGAAATAGTCGATGCCGCACCCTTTAATGATTTGAGGTAGGTTTCCACTGTAGCCAAACACATCGGGTAGCCAGAGGGTGTCGGAGCGCACGCCTAGTTTTTGTTGGAAATACTGTTCACCCACCAAAAACTGGCGGATAAGGGATTCGGTGCTGGGTATATTGGTGTCCGGTTCCACCCACATGCCCCCATTGACTTCCCAGTGGCTCTTCTGGACGGCCTTCTTGATGCGGCTGAATATCTCCGGATAGTACTTTTCCACGTACGCGTAAGCTTGGGCCTGGCTTTGCAGGAAGATGTATTCCGGGTATTCTTCCATGATCCGCAGTTGGGTGGCGAAGGTTCGGCCGCATTTGCGGATGGTTTCGCTCAGCGGCCAAAGGTAAGCAATGTCAATATGGGCATGACCCACCAGATGTAAGGTGGGGGTGGTAGGTGCGTTTTTCAGAGCCAGCAAGGGCGCTAGGGCCTTTCGGGCCGCGGCACAGTGGGTCTGTTGTAAGCTCTGGTCGTGGGTGTCCCAGGCAATGTTGTCCACTACCGTAGATAGGGTGTCCAGAATCCGGGCCCGGCGGAGGCTGTCTTCGGGTAATTCGAGGGCGATCTCCAGGAGGGTTCTAAGATCAAAGTACAGATGCCAAGCCACTTCGTTGCGCCGGACCAGGCGACAGTGTTTGTACACCGGTGCTTGCCATTGTCCCTTTGGTAGCTGCCTGGGGGCCGGGTCCCGGCTGGGGATATGGTGTCCCCCGTAGGATTCGATCAGGATCCGGTGCTTGCCCACCACCAGTTCCCTTTGGGTCAGGGGGATCTCGAAATGCTGGCGATCGATGGCACCGGCTGCCTTGCCATCGATGTAGACGATGGATTCGCCGCCAGTATTCACTTGCAAGAAGAGCTTTTCGTGAGGGGGTGTAGTAATCTCGTATTCGGTTTTAAACCAAGCACTGTCCCACTCTTGCCCCCAGGAAGTACCGGGACTGATGGGCCCAAATTGTAGATGGTCCACCGCCAGGTGACGAATGTGTTCTCGGGTGGTGGCCATAGTCACTGTTAGATCCTGCACCGGTTCGTAAAACCAGTGTCGCAGCCAACCGCAGCGCTTTTCTATTTTCGTTATGTCGTGTGGTGAGAACATGACGTTACCCCTTTGGATAGTAGTGATGGGTCCTAAATCTCTTTTAGATATTCCTAATTCTGTTTCCCGTGGGTACTATCCTGTATTTGCTACGGTGAAAACTGATGGTGGGATGTAGGTTGCCTCAGGTTTATCCCGCTCAGTTTGGTTTTTGCAAAGCGGGTGTAAAGCCTTAAATGTACTGGCTTTTAGGGTTTGTGATGAGTCGCAAAAAAATCTCGTAGCGGCTTTAGGGCGACTACGAGATTTCCTTGTTTCTTCAAAGGAGGTTTCCCCCTTAAGGGGGAATCAATGGGGCAAAAACTAGCTCGGAATTACTCCATCGGGATCCCAGAGATCCTCCCAGGACCGGGCCCCTTCCCACAGGAAGACTTGGCCTTTGATCAGCCGACAGTTTCTGTCGATGGAGGCGATGGTGGCCATATCCTCGTCGGTCAAAGGCTCAGTGGTGGTGCACTGCAAATTGCTAAGGTATTGTTCCCGTTTTACCGAGAAGGGAATGGGTACCTGTCCCCTCTGTACCGCCCATTTGATACAAACAAGGGCCGGGTGTACATTTAACCTCTCTGCAATCTTTAGGATAACCGGGTCCTCGAGGGGGGAGGTATCCTCTGGAGTGCGGTCCCGTTCAGGACGTCCCGGGGAACCGAGGGGACAGAAGCCTACAGGTATAATCCCGTTGTCCAGGCAAAATCGGAAAAGTTCAGGCTGCTGGAAATGGGGGTGCAGTTCCATCTGGTTCACCGCTGGTTTGATCCTGGCGTCCTTGAGCACCAGCTTCAGCTTAGGAATAGTCATGTTGGAAGTACCGATGTGTCTGACCAGGCCCATTTCCACAAGTCTTTCCAACTGACGCCAGGTCTTCATGTAGTTTTCGTGGATGTATGGTTTGGCACTGGGATCGCGGAAGTCTGGATCGGCCCCGGGCGGATGGTAGTTGGGAAACGGCCAGTGAATCAGGTACAGATCAAGGTAATCCAGCTGTAGCTCCTCCAGGGTTTGTTGGCAAGCGGGGATGACATCTTCTTCCGCATGTTTGTCATTCCACAGCTTGGAAGTGATCCAAAGATCCTCGCGTTTGATGGTGCCTTCGGCGAAGACCTTTTGCAGGGCCACCCCAATTTCGTGCTGGTTGCCGTAGACGGCGGCGCAATCGATATGACGGTAGCCAACCGATATTGCGTCCAACACTGCTTCCCCGATTTCTTCTGCGGAGTACCGGTCAGAACCAAAGGTCCCCAAACCAACGGCCGGCATCTCAGCTCCCGTATAGAGCCTTCTCTTCGGTACTTTGCCTGGATCTACACCGTCTGCTGCGATGGTAAAAACCTGATCGGTCATGGTGTTACCTCCTTTATCGTGGCCGCGCTACTTGTATTCGGACCTTGATAGGTTCCGCGAATCAGCCCTTGTCTTCTTGTGCCGATCTGGTAGCCTTGCTTTTGAAGTATCCTTCGGAAATCCAGTGTCTAGCATCGGTGGTGCCAGTAGATGCTCCTTTGCCGACTTGTGTATTCCCTAGTGCCTTGGTAAAGGGTGAGGATTATGCTCACCACAATACAGGGTCCGGTATCTAAGAGCCGTTTCTTACGAGCTCGACGAGGTTTCCCAGGCATTGGACTAATTACCGTAGAGTACTTTTGTATGTATGGCAGGCCTCCGACTATAAAACAAGTGTAATATTGTTTTAAATTGGTGTCAATAGTACCGATTGAATCGTATCAACGTTCTATATGATATGGGAGGGGGTTTATAGTGCTTTCGTCATTTCTCTATGGCTATTGTGAATACGATATCTATAGTTTTGGAGGAGATGGAGAACGGTGGGGATCCGGTGGTGTGTTCAGGCAGGCGGTTGTGCGGCCCTTGCCGTGGCAAAGGATTGTGCTCTTACAATGCCAGTTGAAGGGTACTAGTAGCCTTGATGGAATAGTGCCCCTTCTTGCTGATCCTGGCTGATTGGACTGTTGTGGGTTGGCAAGCTAGGGTTTCAGGGCAGTCGCCAGCCTATTCGGGTTTCTTTCCCAAGGGAAGGCAATGGTGTGTTTCCAAAGAGGATGACAGGTTTACCCTGTCTTTAGTTGCCGTACTATCCTTCGATTTTCCATTTATCTTTCACCTATTGATGTACCCTATGGCAAATCAGGCAGGAAGTTGGTTTCCGGTGGAGAATGATCAACATAAAGTGTGCTATCGGTAGCGAGATGGTATGTTAGTGAGGTGCCTACTAGACCACGATGGTGACCATAAATGATGTTGCCGCAAAGGCTGGCGTTTCCAAACGCACCGTTACCCGGGTACTCAGTGGTTCTACCCAGGTGGCACCGGCCACGAGAAAGCGTGTCCTGGATGTGATGAAGGAGCTCAACTATGTGCCGAATCCTCTTGCCCAACGCCTGGCAAAGGGTCGCACCAATGTTGTGGCGGTCTTTTGCTATGACACCAGTCGGCTATTTGAACGGCAAACCTTTTTTGAGCCGATCATCCATGGTATCGGTGAAGCCTTGGGGCAATACGGATACCATGTACTGCTGTTGACCGGCGGACAAGGGGAGAAGCAGCGTTATCTCTACTCCGAAGGGGTCAATACGGCACAATTGGCCGATGGTGTGATTGTTCTCGCCGAAAGGACTGAAGAGACGGATCTGTTGCGTCTACTGGATGAGGAGTTTCCCTTTGTCGTTGTGGGGGGCGGGGAGGTTTCAGGCAGAGAATTCCCTCGGGTGTCTCTAGATTACGTTCGGGGTACTGAGCAGCTGGTGCGGCACCTTTGGGAGTGTGGCCATCGGTATATCGGTTTGTGGTGTGCTGATCTGGAGCGGGGATGGAACAAAGAACGATGTGAAGGCTATTGCCGGGCGATGGGAGCATTGCACGCGGTGACGGACTCCTATGTTTGCGCTACGATGGAGGTCTCTCGAGCCCTTGATCATTTTCTCACCTTAGAACGACCTCCCACTGCCATCATTGCTGGAGATGACTTGATGGCGATGAGCCTGATTCGCGAGGCCCGGCAGCGGGGTATCGAAGTCCCAAGGGAGCTTTCGGTCTGCGGCATGGGAGACTGGCTACCTTCGGCCCAGTTTGATCCACCATTGACCACCTGTGATTTTCGCCTAGAGGAACTAGGTAGGGAAGCCGCCATCTTATTGGTCGAACGGTTGCAAAGGGAGAAGGCGGACCCCAAACGGGTGGTTCTGCCCTGCCGTCTGGTGATTCGAGACTCAGTGGCCACTAAGTGATAATTGCTATCAACTTTGGATTCGACCGTGAACTTGGTTTTCGAAGTATTGATGTCTGGAACAGGATCTGGACGCTGTCATTCCGTGCCGATCGAGAGACCAAACCTTGATTTATGGAGTTGTGCCACACATTCCCAAAAAGACCGAGGTGTTCTACTGCAGAGAAAGCAATCGGGGAAGATCATAGGACCATGGGTTTTACGTTCGTGGGATACACTTTCATGCCACGGAAAGCCAAGGAAAGACAGGGCGTTGAGTTTACCCGTTTCTTGCCAGCAATAAGCCAGAAAGCTCCAAAGCGGATTAGGCAGACCGTAAGATGTTGGCCTTTGGCCGAAAACCCAGCGTGACCTTAGGACTCAATTACCAAAGGAGAGGTGAAAACGAAATTGAGGTGAGGCGTGTGGGTGGTGTTTTGTGCACGAGAGACTCTGTTTCTTACTGAACTGTTGTTAGTAGTGATGTTGGCGTAGTCTGTTTATCGCAAGAAAAGTGGTGTTGTCAGATATTGACCCAGATAGTCTTGTTCGAACAAACATGCGGGGTTATGCTTAATTTAGCATTGCCTCTCCCTTTTGAAGGGATCTCCATTCCCGCAGAGAAAATACTGGCAAAGGTGGCGTCTAGTCTTGGTGGTATGCAGAAGATGATTCAACCGAAAGGGGTCTTGGACCTGGTTGCAAATTCGATGATGCTCCTGGCGAGTAATACGCCAAAGGAACGCTTCCGTAGCTTTTTGTCTAAGAACCTGACTAGTGTTGGTGGTGCTGTACGGGATTACGTGGAAGAGTGTCTGCGCAATTCTGGGGACCAGTACAACCGGGCCCTGCAAGACTTGGTAAACCACTTAGGCAGCCTTTTGGGTAACAACAGCACACGGGAATTCAAAGAACAACCGCAAGCTTAAAAAACCCCCACCTTCTTTCTGGATGGGGGCCTTTTTACGCTTACAGAAAAATGTCTTGATGAATTGGTTCCCGGGGAGCGAGAGACCCGTTTGAAGCGTGCTAGAAAGGTGCTATCCTCTCAAGACGAGAAGATACATGCTGCAATCAAGAGCCAGGAAGTCATCGTCTCTGAAAAGGTCGTGAGAACGTTATCGGGTTTCTCGCTTACTCCACAGTCTTGCCTCTGTTTACCTTAGATTCATGATGGGCGGAAGGGTGAGGCCACCGCCTGTTCTGCCGCCTGCTTAAGCTTGGGCAGATAGGCCGGGGGCACTTCCTCAGGCAGGGTCTTTACGTTATCTATGGGCAATCCCAGGGAGCGGGCCCAGGTGAGTCCCACCAAGAACCGACCGGCCTTATTCAGATGATACCCGTCCCTGGTCAGATCTTCACCCAGGCTTCTTCGGCCGTTTTGGATCGCGGTGCCTGCAGGGATAAGAAGGGAGAAGACTCTATTAGGCAGTATTTTGGTCTGCACTGCCTGGACAATGGCTCTATACATCTTCTCCGAATCCTGATCGTAGGCCCCGAAGGCTCCATGGGTGCTTCCCGGCGCGTAGGACCAGGTCATATGCCAAGCCAACCGGGCCTGGGGACAAGCTTCCCGCACGTAAGCGATGAGATTGGTAAGATCCGTATTGTACGTTTCCGGCTTGCCACTTTGGCTGCTTACCTGTTGGAGGGTGACCAGATCCCACTGGGCATCTTCTAGGCCGTGGCGCAGGGTCTTTTCCGGATGGGCTTGCCAGGTTCCCTGAATGTTCTTGTAATAATTGTAAAGGGCTTTGTTATGCTGAGCGTTGTCCCAATGGGTTTGCAGGGAGCAACCGCCGATCACGAGGTTTCCTATCAGTACTTCCCTAACTCCACATTCCAGCAGGATGTCGGGGAGGTAAGACATAGCGTCGTCACTGAAGCTGTTTCCGATGGCTAAGATCCTAATTCTATCACTAGCAAGGGTCATAGGACGGTTTCCTTTCCTTTGGATTGTTTGGGCTGTTCGTAGCCCCACTTTACATATGCTACCATATCTACAGTGAAAAGGATCCCTGGAATATTCCCGGCGGTGCTGCTTGCGTTGACTTTTCTAGGCGGAAGCGAACAAGGTACAGGGAGAGGGCCCTGGACAACCTTGCTTTTATTCGTAGGATCTGATTAAGTATGGTATAATCTCGGGTGTATAGTGACTATCGTAGTTTCTGAAGGGTGAAGAAGACTTGCTCAGTAAACCAAAATGTATCCCCTGTGCTTTGCGCCAAGCCTTGAGCACCGCAAGCCAAGTAACCGATGATCCCCAGCTGCAAAAGGAAATCCTAGATGCGTCCATGCGGGCTATTTTGGAGATGCCAGTCTTTGAACTGAGTCCTGCGGAACTTTCCACCCGGGTGATTAAAATCGCCTGCGAGATGCTGGAAGACCCGGATCCCTACTATGCGGCTAAGAAGAAATACAATGCCATTGCGCTCAAGATGGAGCCTAAGCTGGCTAAACTGCTCGAGGAACAGCCGGATCGGCTTTTTGCTAGCATTTTACTTTCCGTAGCTGGAAATATCATTGATCTGGGGATCCTGGAAGACGTCAATATTGACCAAGCCATTCGCAAGGTGTTCGATCATGGTTTGGCTGTCAATGATTATCCTGTCCTAAAGCGGATGTTGCAGCAGGCCAAGAAAGTGCTCATCATTGGGGATAATGCCGGCGAGATCGTCTTCGATAAATTCCTCCTTCGGGAGCTAGCTGCCTTTGACCTTTGTTATGTCGTGCGGGGAGGCCCCATCATCAATGATGCCTGTTTGGAGGATGCTCAGGAGGTGGGCATCGACCAATTGGCCAAGGTGATTACCACCGGCTCTGATCGTCTCGGGGTCACCGCAGACTGTTCAGAAGAGTTTTGGCAGCATTTCGACGCGGCCGATGTGATTATCGCTAAGGGTCAGGCGAACTTTGAGACCATGGATCCCCATCCCCGGCTTTTCAATCTGTTGACTGCGAAATGTGATGCGGTGGCTGCGGAGTTGGGGGTCAATCTAAACGAATCGGTCCTTTGTTTTCGCGGTCCGCGGTGATCGGGCCTGAAGTGGGGGAAGGACATGGCTGCGACGGTAGGAGATCTACTGCATAGGCTCAAGTTAAAGCCGGTGATTGCCGGACTGCGGGATCTGAGTGAGATTGATGATGCCTTGGAAGCCGGCTGCCAAGTGATCTTCGCCCTTGGAGGCGACGTTTTTCAACTCCAGACCGTAAGCGAAAAATGCGCCCGTGCCTCCGCCTTGTTATTCATCCACGCGGACTTGATGAAGGGGATTGCTGTCGACGAGGCGGGACTGAGGTTTATCAGCGGGTTAATGTACATTTCAGGGATCCTAACCACCCGCAGCTACTTGGTCCGGGCGGCCAAAGAGGCGGGGTTGTTGACGATTATGCGGTTGTTTTGCTTGGATACCGAGGCCCTGCAAACAGGGATCCAGGCCTGCGGCAAATGTCAACCCCATGCGGTGGAGGTGTTGCCGGGCCTAGTGGCGCCAAAGATCTTACCCCGTTTGCCCCAAGGGGGATTTCCCCCATTGATCGCCGGTGGCTTGATCAGCACCATTGATGAAGCTAGGGCCACCTTGGTTCCTGGGATCGCGGGTCTGTCCAGTAGTAATAGGGAGTTGTGGTATAGTAATGTTCAAGTCTTCCGTGGATAAGTTCTACAAAGGCTACATCTTCGATCTCGATGGCACCATCTACTACGGCAGTAAGCTGTTGCCCGGAGCAAGGGAGCTTATCCCTTACCTAAGGGCGAGAGGGAGTAGGGTGCTGTTTTTGTCCAATAATCCCAGCCATACCAGGAGAAGCTATGCAGAGAAGCTGACCCGGATGGGGATTGAGACCACGCCTAAGGAAGTGATGTCCTCCGGAGATATCCTGGCTAAATACCTGAGGGAAAACCATCCCCGTTGCCGGGTCTATGTGTTAGGCGAAACGGCCCTTCTTGATACCCTGCGGGAAAGCGGGTTGGAGGTACTCCTACAGCCTAGCGCCGATGAGAAGGTGGATTTTGTTGTGGCCTCCATGGACCTTAGTTTTGACTTTGCCAAGCTGAGCTTGGGGATGCGTTTGCTCATGAACGGGTCGGAGTTAATCGCCACCCATGGTGATCCGGCTTGTCCCTGGGACGGGGGCTTCGTCCCCGATGCTGGGGCCATTGCCGCGGCTTTGTCGGTCAGTGCCCGTAAGCCCGTGGCCCTGATTGCAGGCAAGCCCACAGCACTGGCCTGTGCAATGGCCCTGGATGAATTGGGTTGTACTCCTGCGGAGGTTTTGGTGGTTGGAGATCGGATGGGCACGGACATTCAGTTGGGGGCCGATCACGGGATGGATACGGCCTTGGTGCTCACCGGTGGTGACAGCCTAGAGGATCTGGTTAACTACAGTTTTCGTCCCACATATATCTTGGAAAATCTGTGGGCGGTCTTGCCCAACGAAGAGGCAAGGCGACAGGCCCAGGGAATAGGAGATCTGATCAATGCATAGTGGTGTCTATCCTCGTTTGGGGACTGATGAATCGGGTAAGGGCGACTATTTTGGCTACCTGGTGACGGCGGGGGTGGTGCTACAAGACCCTCAAGACGAAGAGCGCCTGCGGGAGCTGGGGGTTATGGATAGCAAGCGGATTACGGACAAACGGGCCTTGGCCCTGGCGGAGGAGATCTGCCGTTTTCTGCCCCATGAGATTGTAGAGATGTCCCCGGCGAAATATAACGAACTGTATCCGGCCTTCGGCAATTTGAATAAGCTTCTGGCCTGGATGCACGCCCGGGTGATTGAGAGTCTATTGACCCGTTGTTCCTGCCTGTTGGTTGTTGTCGACCAGTTTGCCGACGAGGCAGTGCTGCGGCAAAGCCTGATGCAAAAAGGGAAACAAGTGAAGGTCACCCAAAGGACCCAGGCTGAGGCGGACCTGGCGGTAGCCGCTGCCTCCATTGTAGCCCGGGCCCGCTTCTTGACCAATTTGGAGAAGCTTTCGGAGTTGGCGGGGGTTAAACTGCCCAAAGGGGCTGTTTCGGTGATCGAGCCGGCTAAAGAAGTGGTGGCCCGTAGGGGCCAGGACTTCCTGACCCAAGTTGCCAAGTTGCACTTTAGAGTTACCCAAGCGGTACTGGAAGGATGAGTTTTTCCGGTACGTAAAGAAGAAATGATCCGCTCACCGGTGAGTAATAGGGTGAGTGGGAGGTTGGAAGGAGTAAGATGGTGACGCGAGCATGGGTGAGTGAATTGAAGGAAGGCCAGAAGGTGGCCGAATTCTACGCACTGAAAGACAAGCGGCTGATGCCCTTCAAGCAGAAGGAGGGTAACTTCCTGATGGCGGTGCTCTCGGATCGAACCGGAGACATCCGTGCCGTCATGTGGGAAGGGGCGGACAAACTGGAGGACAGTATTGAGGTGGGTCGTGTGGTCTACTGTGTAGGCAGGGTGGAGTCCTTCCGGGGTGAGCCCCAGGTGGTCCTGGAGTCCATCCAAAGAACCTCCGACGAAAGCGTCGATGCCATGGTCTTTTTGCCGTCAACCCAGCAGGACCGCCAACAGATGATCACCCAGTTGAAGACCTTGATTCATAGCATCACTCAGCCTCAGCTGGCCACGTTGCTCAAAGGTTTTCTGCTGGAGGATGAGAAGCTGTTTGAACGGTTTACCCTGGCGCCCGCGGCCAAATCCATGCACCAGGCATATATTGGCGGTCTATTGGAACATACTCTGAATGTGGTGGCCCTGTGTGAGTCCGCGGCGAAGATTTACCCGGTGGTGGATCGGGATCTGTTGGTTACCGGAGCGATCTTGCACGACGTGGGCAAGGTGGCCGAGTATGCTTGGTCCACGGTGATTGATCTTACCGATGCCGGTAAACTGTTGGGGCATATCGTCATCGGCAGCCGCATGGTGGATGAGATGATCCAGACCATCGGGGACTTCCCCAGGGAGCTGGCTCTAAGATTGCAGCACATGATTATTAGCCATCACGGTGAGCTGGAATGGGGCTCTCCCAAACAACCCCAAACCTTGGAGGCCTGCATCTTACACTTTGCGGATAACATGGATGCCCAATGTAGCAAGTTCCAGGAGATCCTGCTGGATGAATCGAAGAATCCCTGGACCAGCTATGATCAGCGGCTTGGTCGGCAGTTGTTTGTGGGGGAGAGCAAAGGGACCGGTTTGGGGGGTGCCAGTTGAACGATCACTATTTCACCCAAGACCCTCAGGTGGCTTCGGACCCACGGGAAGTAAAGGTCAAGCTGCGGGGTGAGGACTACCGTTTTTACACCGATCGCGGGGTCTTCTCCCACCGGGAAATCGATCTTGGCAGTCGCATCTTGATCGAGGAAATGGATGTGGCCCGAGGCAAAAGCATCCTGGATCTCGGCTGTGGTTACGGGCCCATCGGGATCGTGGCCGCCAGGCTAGCCCCGGAGGCGCAGGTTTTCCTTGTGGATGTGAACCACCGGGCGGTGGAGCTATGCAAGAAGAATATCATTGCCAATGGTGTGCCCAATGCCCAGGCTTTGGTTAGTGATGGTTTTGGGAACCTTGGAGATCTGAGATTCGACGTCATCCTTTCCAATCCACCCATTCGCGCGGGGAAAAGGGTGGTTTACCCGCTGATTAGTGAGGCCCCTGGCCGAATGGTTCCCGGTGGCTGTTTGTGGATCGTGGTGGGCAAGAAGCAGGGAGCCCCCAGCATGACCCGCTTTGTCGAGGAGGTCTTCGGTAACTGCCAGGTAGTCCAGAAAAAATCCGGATATTGGGTGCTTCGGGCGGTGAAAACATCCTAAAGCAGGGAATTAACCCTGGGTACCGAATATATTTCTTGTCCAGACTAACAACTAAGGAGATTTTGTCTATGGCTTTGCTACGGGTTGTAGGTGGTACGCCACTGGAAGGAGAAGTAGTGATCAGCGGGGCCAAGAACTCTGCGTCAGTACTTTTGCCTGCCTGTTTACTTACTTCTGAAACCTGCATCCTCGATAATGTACCGGAAATAACCGATGTGCAGACGCTACTGGACATCATGACCCAGCTGGGGGCAAAGATAGAAAAACAAGACGATGAAGTGATCGTCCGTGCCAACACCATCGATGAGCCGGTGGTGCCCTATGAGTTGGCGAGGAAGCTGCGGGCTTCAAGCCTTTTTCTCGGTCCCCTTTTGGCTCGCTTTAAAGAGGCTAAGGTAGCCATGCCCGGCGGATGCGATATTGGTTCTCGCAGTCTCGATCTTCATATCAAGGGTCTGCGGGCCTTGGGTGCAGAGATTACGGTGGAGCACGGTTACTTGGTTGGGAAGGCCACGAAGCTAGTGGGATGTGAGATTTACCTTGATTTCCCCAGTGTAGGGGCTACGGAGAACCTCATGATGGCGGCCAGCCTCGCCGAAGGAACCACCATCATCCAAAATGCCGCGAAGGAACCGGAGATCGTAGATTTGGCTAACTTTCTGACGGCCATTGGCGCCCGGGTGCGGGGAGCGGGGACCGATGTATTGCGTATCGACGGGGCGGAGCGGTTAGGTGGTGTCCGGCACACGGTGATCCCCGATCGCATTGAGGCGGGTACCTATCTTTTAGCGGGTCTCATCACCGGTGGCAGGGTGACTGTTTGCAATGTGATCCCGAAACACCTGGAGGCGGTGGTGGCTAAACTCGAGGAGACGGGAGCCATCTTTGAGGTGGGCGAGGAGGAGATCACCTGCTACACTAGGGGTAAGCTGAAGGCGGTCCAGGTGAAGACTATGCCCTATCCGGGTTTCCCCACGGACCTGCAGCCTCAGCTTACGGCCCTGCTCATGGTGTGTGAAGGGACAGGCATCGTGAATGAGCGGGTCTTTGAGGATCGCTTTGGGCATATAGATGAACTGAGACGCCTGGGTGGAGATATCAAGACCGACGGTCAGACCGCGGTAGTCAACGGCGGATCACCCCTTATGGGTGCACCGGTGAAGGCTGCGGATTTGAGAATGGGTGCCGCGTTGGTGTTGGCCGCGTTAGCAGCCGAAGGGGAGTCCTATATCGATGGCCTGTGGCACATTGATCGGGGCTATTCCCGTCTGGAACAGAAATTGGCCAAGATTGGCGCTAACATTGCACGGATCGATGAGGGAGCGCAGCAGTTCAACATGACGGGTTAAAGCGGGAGGGATTCCATGGGCCGGACTGTGTTTGCCGCCCTATGTCCACATGCTCCTGTCCTGATGGAGGAGATCGGGGGCCGTAGCCAACGGCGAGTCCAGAAGACGGTACAGGCCCTGAATACCCTACAGGAGCGGTTTGCAGCGACTCGACCCGATACCGTCATCGTTTTTAGCCCGCATCTGCGGAGGACTTTGGAACCTGTAGTGTTGGCGGAAACCATACTTGAGGGCCATTTCGGTGATTTTCGCCACCCTGACCTTTCTTATTCCTTCGAAGCAGATACCACTTTTGTCCAATCCCTCCTAAGCCGCGTCCCGTTGACCCAGGTCTATGGCTCCCTGGATTATGCCACCTTGGTCCCTTTGCATTTTTTGTGCCAGGGGTTCTCCCCCAAGCTTGTCAGCCTGGGGATTACCGTGCCTACCCAAAAGCAGGCGCAGCAGCTGGGCGAAAGTATCGCCGAGACTATCCGGGACCAAGGGGGAGACTTCGCCCTGATCGCCAGCGGTGATCTATCCCATCGTCTGTTCTCCCATGCTCCGGGGGGATATCATCCCGACGGGCCGAAATTCGATGAGCTTTTCCTTGACCTGCTGTCCAGGGGCGATGTGGACGGACTTTGGTGTTTGGATGAACCTCTGGTAAGGAATGCCGGTCAATGTGCCCTGGGTCCCGTGTGGGTGCTGTTGGCTTGTCTGCGTGAGCTTTTCTGCCGAGGGGAAGTCCTCTCCTATGAAGGCCCCTTCGGAGTGGGGTACGGAGTGGTGGACTTTCTGCTGAAGGGAGGTCCCTAGTGTGCATTCCCTATTGAAGATTGCCCAAGGGGCCGTGGAAACCTATGTCCGGAGGATGGAGGTTATCGGACCTCAGAACCTCTTTCCGGAACCGGGAGCGGCCTTTGTCTCCCTGTATTTGCATGGATGCCTGCGTGGCTGTATGGGGACTATCGAGCCCACGAAACCATCCTTGGAAGAAGAAGTCATCGCCAATGCCATCAGTGCCGCTACCAGGGATCCCCGTTTTCCTCCGGTGCAGGTGTTCGAGCTGAAGGACCTGAAGTATTCCGTCGATGTGCTGTCCCCCTTGGAAGAAGTTGAGACGATCGACCAGTTGGACCCCGCTCAGTACGGGGTGGTGGTCAGTTACGGTGCCTTACGAGGTGTTTTGTTACCCAGACTTCCAGGTGTGGACTGTCCCCGGGAACAGGTGCGGATCGCCAAAGAGAAGGCGGGGATCCCGCCGGGGGTTTCGTATCGCCTGGCGCGGTTTAAGGTTCACCGATACAGCCAGTGAGGGATGCCCCATGGATTATGTGAGTAGGTTTCAGGTTGCCCGGGGAGATCGGGTCCAGTGTCTGCTTTGTCCCCATCTTTGTTTGTTGGCGTCCGGACAGCGGGGACGGTGTGGGGGCAGGGAAAACCGGACGGGTCAGTTGATTTCTACCAATTACGGGCGCGTCGCGGCCTTGGCCCTGGATCCCATCGAGAAGAAACCTCTGTATCATTTCTATCCCGGTACTCGGATCCTTTCGTTGGGGCCCCAGGGTTGTAATCTCCGCTGTCTTTTTTGCCAAAACTGGCAGATTTCCCAGCAAGAGACGACAACGGAACGGACCACTCCCCAAGACATTGTGGCTATGGCCCAGGGAATGCCCGGTTGTATCGGACTGGCCTTTACCTACTCGGAACCGTTGATTTGGTACGATTTTGTCCTGGATACCGCAAGCCTTGCCAAGGAGGCAGGGCTGAAGAATGTTTTGGTGACCAATGGGTTTGTAAACAAGGGACCTCTGCAGGAACTGCTGGCGGTGGTGGACGGTGTGAATCTGGACGTGAAGGCCTTTTCTAACTCCTTCTATGAGAAGTACTGTGGTGCTAGACTAGCACCGGTGCTGGAAAATGCGCAGCTTATTGCCCAACGGTGCCACTTGGAACTTACTTATCTTATCATCCCCGGTCTAAATGACGCGGATGGGGAAATAACTGACTTTTGTCGGTGGGTGGCCACTGCCCTGGGCCGCGCTACACCGGTTCACTTTACCCGGTATTTCCCCCGTTATAAGTTGACGATTCCGCCCACGCCCCTATCCAGCCTAAGGAGGGCCCGCCGGATCGGGGAAAGCCTGTTGGACTATGTTTATCTGGGAAACGTGGGGGAGGAGTTCCCTACCCATTGCCCTCGGTGCGGGGGTGTGGTGGTTGAACGGCAGAATTACCAGGTACAAAGCCGCTTGGTCCATGGTCGGTGCCCCGATTGTGGCCAGGCCGTGGCAAGGGTAGAAAGCTAGACAGAGGGAAGGCGAGAAGTCATGCGCTGGGTGATGCCGTATATCGATGAAGTGACATGGGCCCGTTGGGACGGTTTGGCTGCCTTTGCACCGAAGCCGGTGGTGGTTTTGGCGGGGCTTTTGGCGGGGATGAGTGTCTTTTGTCTTACGCCCTTCACCTTGTTTCTCTATGCCATCTTTATTGCGGTGGTGGATCTTGTCCAGGACCGGGATGGTGAGGTGGTGGCCCGCATCTTTCTTACCAACATGGAGACCATCGGCAACTATTTCCACCAACTGTTTTTAGGACTCATTATCCTAGGGGTACTAGGGCTTTGTTTTGCTTTGCTTCGCCGGCGCACTTTGCTTTCGGGCCAGTACCTGCAGTTTTTCCATCTGTCGGTGAGCTGGGAGGGATTACTGGCTACCGCTGTTGGTTACGTGCTCTACTTCTGGTTTGCGGTGTTTATGGAGGTGCCGGGGCTTTTGACCCAGGGGGTCTGGCTATTCGTTTTTTCAGGTCCCCTTCTCAATTGGTACCTAAGGACGGTCCATTCCCTGTTATTGGTCCTGATTAGCGGCCGATCCTGGGAGTTTAGCAGTGAGGCTACCGCCAGGATGCTTCTGATTCAGAAGTTGTCTTTAGGGCTCGACCAGATTAACCTCGTGCGAGCCCATGGGGACACTCGGCAACTGGAAGTGGACGCAGACCTGGATGCCACCGATTTGCGACGGGCCGAAGACCTATTGTTGTCCCTGCCGAGGATGCGGCGGGTGAAGCTCACCAGTCCCTTCGCGGATTTGGGTCAGCTGGAGATGCAAAGCGGGCAGGCCTGGCGGAGCCTGGCCCAGATCCGCCAGGCTCGGCGTTATTGAAGGGTTCCCACCATTTCCAGCAACGAAGCCGGATCCTGCAGGGGAGGACTACAGGTGAACCGGTGACATACATAGGCTGTGGCCCTGTCGCTGATTTCCAGACCCTGAAAGAGGGGTAGCTTTGAGTCTCCTTCATAGAGGAAGACCATCAGATGGGGGGCATAGTGTTCCTTTAGCCCTTTGAGCATCTTGGCCAGTTCAGGATCTGTTCTTTCCCCCACAAGACGCACTTCTTTTACCCCCCGTTGGGCCAGGAGGCTTGCGTAAAGTAGGGTGGCATGGCCGAAGGGCTCTTGGAGCATGGCCGGTTTGTGGGTTGCCAAGAGGATCTCAGCCTGTT
>DUMW01000074.1 GCA_012839765.1 Bacillota bacterium | reverse complement strand
TGGAGACGCAGTGGGAGAGTAGGTCGTCGCCGGGACCTAATTTAATCCTCGGTAGCTCAATGGTAGAGCACCCGGCTGTTAACCGGGTGGTTGCTGGTTCGAGTCCAGCCCGGGGAGCCAGTTTTTAAAAAAGCCACCTTTTGTAAGGTGGCTTTTTTAGATCCCATATGGAATTGAACATGTGAAAAAGACATTGTTGCTGTTAGTCCCTGGGTACGTAATTGAGGTTTAAAACGATGTCCTGGGGATAGTTGCCGAACTTGCGGCCGAAGAGATTCAATCCCCGTGGATATTCCGCCCCGTCTTTGTTGCCGATGGCAATCTCGATAGTCTTCTTTTCTGCAGTGATGTTGAGGTCGTTTACGGTCACATCACTGATGCGAACGCCGTCGATGTATGAACCGGTATGGTTGATGCTCCAGCATTTGAGTAGTCCATACTGGGTGTACCGGGTCAGCCACCAAAGGGGTGTTAGATTTCCCCGTTGACCGCCGAAATCTCCGGGGGAACGCCAAGTGCCAATCTCAACCCCATCAATCCAGAGGGTAATATCCGACGGCCAATCCTCATTGAAATTCGGTGCTTCGCTGCAGATCTCCATACTGAGGTCCAGTCTTTCTAGGGTGGTGTGATCCGGTAAGTGGTTAGGGAATCGATAGGTGACGATGCCCTTGCGAAACCAGATCAACTGGGCAAAGACATGTTCCGGTGTGAAGAAGGACTTCACATCATCCAACACACCGATGATCCCCGTTTCTGAAGCCAAACCGCAAGGGGGTTCAACCATCACTTCTTTGTAATTCCCCACGGGCATGGATACTTCTACACTGTCGGGCCGGGGATGGACCTCTAGGCCGGGAAGTCGGATGGTGATTTCGTCATAGGTCCGGCTGCACAGTTTCTTGGTCCCGCGCTCTCCAGGGCAATAGGTGGTCGCAATGAGCCCGGCTTCCTCCAATTTACGCAAGTTGGCCCCGGTGGTGGATAATAGCTGTCCTAACTCCTCGGCGATTTCTGTGACAGACATCATCTGGTTACTGAGCATATTCAGAATGTTCAGTCGAACTTCGGACGACAGGGCCTTGAGTACCTTGAGAGCTTCCATTCCTTCTAACGTCAGCTTGCGCACCATTCCATCCTCCTCAATTACACAATATTATATACCGAGGTGAGGAGTGTGGGCAACCTTAAACTGGGTTTAGATGGGGATTTCGTGGAAATAGGTGACTGGTGTTAGGTAACCTGCTGAAAAGGAGACCCTTGATTCTATCTAGGAACCTGCCGGATTTGTTATACTAAACAGAGTGTCAAGCAAGGGGTGGTCGGCAATGTCGAGGGTTGATTCTAAAAGGGTTTTGATTGTACGCCATGGGGAGACGTCCTATGTCTTTGAAAGAAGGTATCAGGGTCAGATGGATATTCCCTTAAACGCCCGGGGACGGGCCCAGGCCCAGGCGTTGGCTCGTTATCTGGCCCAGGAATCCATTCAGTACATTTTCAGTAGCGACCTGAGTCGGGCCAGGGCTACGGCGGAACCCGTTGCCCAGCGAAAGGAGCTCCCGATTCAAGTCTTAAAGACCTTACGGGAGCGGAGTTTTGGTTATTGGGAAGGAATGACCTTAGAGGAGATTTCCAATCGGTATCCAGAGGAAGTTGTCAAGTGGCGGAAACGCCCCCTTTCCTTTGCTCCAGGCGGCGGGGAGTATTTCTTCCAGGTGCGGGACCGGGCTAAGCGGGCGTGGAAACAGGTCTGTGCCACGATGTCCCCGGGGGAGACTGCTTTGGTGGTGACCCACGGGGGGCTGATCCGCGCACTTTTTTCCTATCTGTTCGGACTTAAGAACGAGTTCGTCTTTCGACTAAAACCGGCCAATGCGGCCTTGAGCATCGTGATCGTCAGTCAAGGACAGCCGCAGCTGCACCTGTTCAATGAGACTTGTTACTTGAAGGAGCTAGCCACCTCCATCGAGAATTAGGTAATGGGTACTGCGATCTATTTGGCGGAGGATGTCCATGGGCCGGTATGCACTTTATCTTGCTGTGATCGTCCTGGTGGCTTTGTTTTTCCAGGGAAAGTTCATCTATGTTTTGATGTATGCCTTGGTACTGTTATATATAGCAGCCCCGCGGCTTGTGGATTATGCCTTGTCGAAACTAGAGATTCGCCGGCATTTGCCGCAGGACAAGATCTTCTTTGGGGATACCACTAAGGTAACCGTGGAAGCACGGAATCCTACTTTAGTGCCTTTGCCCTTTCTTTTGCTGCAGGAACGTGTTTCGGCGGACCTAGCTCCGGCAGGTTCCTTTAGACATGTGACCTTCGTTCCATCTCGCGGTACGGTGTATTGGGAGTACCAGGTGATGGGGCGGCGAAGGGGTCTGCATGCTGTGGGTCCCCTTTTGCTCGAAGTGGGGGATCCCTTCGACTTGCACCGGAGGGTAGGGAGGATGGCGAAGCTGGATTACCTTCTCGTCTACCCGAAACTATACTCCATGGCCGAACTGGGGTTACCCTCCAAGTTGCCCTTTGGTGCCATTGGGACCAAGGATAAATTCTTTGAAGACCCAAGCCAGATGATTGGGATCAGGAATTATGCCCCGGGCGATCCCTTGAAGCGGATTCATTGGAAGGTGTCGGCCCGGGCGGGGCGTTTGCAGGTGAAGCAGTATCAACCTACCATCGCCCTGGAGACAATGCTGATGGTGAACATGAACCTCGATGAATACGCCAGCCACGCCAAGTGGCAAACGGAACAAGCTATTGAGGTGGCCGCATCCTTGGCCAATGAATTGCATCGTAGAGGTCAGACCCTGGGGTTGTTAAGTAACGGTCGCATTGTCCCCTTGGGTGACTCCGATGATGATGTGGTGGTCAAGTTCGCGGAAGAAGGAATCGAGGAAGTGCCAACAGCGGGAGAAGTGCACCAGGGGGTGAGTATCCGCCCCGGCAAGGGGACAGCGCATTTTATTCGGATTCTGGAGATCCTCGCCCGGTTGGAGCCCCAAACCGAATCACCCTTTGTGGAGTTCATCGCTCAGGGCAATCGGGGATTGTCCTGGGGAGCAACCCTGTTGATTGTGACCTACCGGGATACCGCGGAGCTGGTGGATCTGGCTTACCGGTTCCGCAGAAGTGGATATAACGTGGTCATTGTGGTGGTGGGTAAGAGTATTCAACACCATAACTTGACCACAGGCGATCGGGGATTGCTGATCTATCAGGCCGCAGTGGGAGGTTTGCAGAATGTCATCTCCTGGAGCAGCTAATAGAACTGATGTCCGCTGGTTAGAATGGGTTGCCCTTCCTGCCACCCTATGCGGCATGTTGATCTGTTTTGCCACCGTAACGCGCTTGACACTGGTTTTGTGCACAGAACGCTTTTCTCCCGACAGTATCTTCCTGTTCTTGGCCATAGGTGTGGTTATTGAAGGGGTTTACGGAACCCTCGTTTTGGCCAAGGCTATGCCGCCAGCCCTTTTACGCGTTCTGGAAGTATCCGTGATTGTCCTATTGGGGAAATACTTTACCATCACCACCTTCCTCGAAGTAGATGTGACCCTTTCGGCACTGCTATCGGTGCGGAATCTGTTGAGCTTGACCTATGCTGTGCCCGTGGGTTATCTCTTGGTTCTCTGGGTGCTTGCCGTCATTCTTACATCCAACTTGATCTGGATGCGCCCCACATACGAGAATCTGCGTGTTCCCAGCTTTTCTGATACCTACTCCCAGATGGTGGTGCAACCCTTTGCGGTAAGGGAGCGTCAAGAGACTGCCTATCCTAAGCTCGGACGTTGGTTCTTCCGGTTGACACTGTTTCTTTTGGCCTGTTGGGTCCTCACTTCCAAGTACGCCGCTCCTTCCAGGCAAATTGCTTACGTATATGCACTTTGGGGCATCGGCTTTGCTGTCTGCGGGCTATTGTTAATCTCCCTCAGTTACCTATATGAGAGTCGTAAGCTATGGCAGCAGGCGGGGGCATCCCTTAGTGCGGGTTTGGAACTGACTTGGGTGCGGAGCACCGCGTTGGTTCTGGTGGGTTTGATGGCCGTTGGGTTCATCTTGCCCGCTAATATTTCTCCCTTGGACAGTAGTATGTTGGTAGGATTGTTCCAATGGCTGTTTGGTTGGCTGCAAGACCTGGAGATTTCGCCTGCGGTGGTGAGTCCCGATTCATCTGCGGGTTCTTCTACCACCAGGAGCAATCAAAGGACCCCGTCCTTTGGATACCACCAACAGCTGGATACTTTGAACGTCATTGGCTGGGGGCTCTTCTTCTTAGGAGCATTTCTGTGGAGTATATTGCCTCAGCTTTTGGCCCGCTTGGGCGTGGTGCTCATCTTACTCGGGCTTGTTCTATGGGCCATCTACAAGGATGCAAAACATGCTCCGAAGGCCTTGCGCTTGCCCATACTCTTTGTCCAATGGCTGGGAAAGTACGCCTTGCTCCTATGGCGTTTTATCAAGAGCTTGTTCACTGTCTCCTATTCTCGGGTACGAAGACTCGGTAAGAAGGCGGAGCGCAGGATCTGGGAAGAAGTGATCAAGTTCCAAACACCCGAGACCACCGCGGAAGAGGGAGTTGTCAATAACCAGCCCTGGATCAGACGCTTCTTTTCCTGGCTAATGGAGCAGGGAGAGGCTCTAGGCTGGGGACGTAGACCAAGCGAGACGGCCAATGAATATGTGGGTAAACTAGCGGAGAAGTATGACGACTTGGAGGTCGATCTGATGACCATTGGCCAGGTGTACACCCAGGTTCGGTACAGCGGACGGGAACTGGGAGGAGAAGTGGAGGAAAAAGCCCAGAAGTCCTCCGAACGGGTACAACGGCGTTTAGAGCAATAACCTGGGAGTCTCGGCGGACCCCGGGTTTTGCGTACGCAGGCTGCATTTATGGTTTAGGTTCTTCGCTTGTGCAGGACTTGTATAGTCCTTGTCGAAGTGATTGCCAATGCTAAAGGATGGTGTGGCTTGTAAAGGCGGTGGTTGATGTACCGAAGCTTTAATGATACTGGTTCTTTTTGCTTGTAGGACTTACTGTATTAAGGTCTAACGATAAAGGTTGTAGGGACTTTTTATAGGGGCCGTTTAGACAAGCACCGATTTTGTTATCGGTATTCGAGCGAGAAGACAGCATGGGATGCTTTGTAGTTGGATCTCAAGTTGAGAGAGAATATCAGAGAGCTGTTTCAGTCTTGAGGGAGGCAGAGGAGATGGGGAAGTTACGTTTCAGACAGGTACACTTGGATTTCCATACTTCGGAGAAAATTGTGGAGATTGGACATGGCTTTGATGCCGAAGAGTTTGCTAGGACCCTAGAAGCGGCCCATGTGGACTCTATCACGTGTTTTGCTCGGTGTCATCATGGCATGATCTATTACGATACGAAGTTCACCGAAGCCCGACATCCGGGCCTGAAGTTCGACTTGCTCAGGGCCCAGATTGAAGCTTGTCATAAGCGGAATATCAAGGTACCAATCTATATTTCCGTTGGTCTTGATGAGTACATGGCCATGCGTCATCCGGAATGGCGAGAGTTAACGGTGGAGGGGAAACTTGGCGGTGCTCCTCCCTTGGTCGCGGGTTGGCGGAAGCTGTGCTTTAACAGTCCCTACATTGACTATGTCATGGAGCAGACCAAAGAGGTGTTGGAGCTTTTCGAAGTGGATGGCTTGTTTTTCGACATCATCAGCCAGGGACAATGCCTCTGTAAGTATTGTATGGACGGCATGTTAGAAGCGGGTCTGGATCCCGAGAACGCCAGCGATCGGGCGAAGTATGCCCGACAGGTCTTGGACAACTTTCAGCGTAAGATGACTGCTCTGATCCGCCAGTACAACAAGGAATGTACCATTTTCTACAACGCAGGTCACGTTTCCCCCCGTACCGCGGATATTTTGGACACCTATACACACCTCGAGTTGGAATCCCTACCAAGCGGCGGGTGGGGCTATGAGCACTTCCCCATCACCGTGCGGTATGCGAAGAATTTGGGTGTGGAGTATCTTGGAATGACCGGCAAGTTCCACAAATCCTGGGCAGACTTTGGTGCTTTCAAGAACGAAGCAGCCCTCCAATTCGAGTGCTTTAATGCCCTGGCCCACGGTGCCAAATGTTCCATTGGTGATCAATTGCATCCCTCGGGGAAACTGGATCCCGTAACCTATGATCTGATTGGTAGTGTCTACAAGGAAGTGGCTGCGAAGGAACCGTGGTGTGATGATGTCACGGCTGTCACCGAGATCGGTGTCTTCACACCGGAGGCCATCGGAGCCGCGGACGCACGGGTAGATACGGCCTTGGCTGGCGCTTACCGAATCCTTGTGGAGTCTCACTACCAGTTTGACGTAGTTGATCAGCGAATGGATTTCAGCAAGTATAAGGTAATTATCCTGCCCGACAAGATTACCCTGGACGATTCTTTACGCCAGAAACTAAGTGAATATGTAGCTGGGGGCGGGGCTTTGTTGCTGTCTTACCATTCGGGATTGGACCGAGGCCTGACCCAGTTCCTCCTTGATGTGGGAGCGACCTATCAAGGAGAGGCACCCTATAGTCCAGACTATCTGAGACCTGTGGGTGAACTGGCCCGGGACATTCCCGATACCGAGTATGTGATGTATGATCAGGGTACGGCAGTGGAATTGACCTCAGGTCAAGGATTGGCGGAGCTATGGCAACCCTACTTTAACCGAACCTACAGGCACTTCTGTTCCCATCGCCATACCCCGGTCGAAAAGAAGATGCCCAATCCCGCCATTATAAAGAAGGATCGGATCATCTATTTTGCCCATCCGATTTTCTCCATGTATAAAAACCATGGCGCCCGGGTGTACAAACAGTTAGTGCAGAATGCCCTAAGGTTGCTTTGTCCTGAGCCGTTAATCAAAACCAATGCACCGACTACGGCCCATATCTCCTTGAATTGGCAGGAAAAGGAAAGCCGCCATGTGGTGCACCTGCTTCACTATATCCCCGAACGTCGTAGCAACCAGGTAGATACTATCGAAGATATCATTCCTTTGTACGATGTAGAAGTGGCGATAAAGACCGAAAAGCAGCCCCAACGGATCTATTTGGCCCCGGAGGGGAAGGTTCTCGATTTTAAGTACGCTGATGGATATGTGGAGTTGACTATACCGAAAATCTATGGACACGCAATGGTGGTTCTTGAGTATTAGAACCTACCTTAATATGAGCATTAAACTCCCTTTAGCCACATAAGAATGGGAATAGGGGTCTGATTACGCAGGAGAAGGCCTTACAAAAGGGACGATATGTCGACTGGGAGTATGATACCGTAGGTTACCCGAGAAAAATTTTTCCTACGGCGCAAAAAAACCACATTCGGAGAAGGAATATCATAAAACACGTAGAACTATAGGATATGCGACGCTGGCTCCAGGAAACACAGGGAGACTGGACGGTAGCGTCGTGCAGCAGCAGTTGGATGAGAGCTCTTTCCGTGGCTTGCTCCTACGGTGACATGTTACGTACTCTCGGTCCGGAAAGGCGCATCCAAAACACAATACTTGTAGGGGGGTGGCTGCACACTAACCAATTTTTCGCTTTACCGTCTCTTTGTCTTCAAAAAAGTATTTCATTAATGGAGGTTAGCAATGATGAAAAGACTCGTACTATTAGCTAGCATGCTGTGCCTACTGCTAGCCGTTACCCCTGTTTTTGCCGTTAAGAATGCGGATATCGACTGGGGTAACAACCATAACAGTGGACACTGGGGTTTTGTCTACACGAAGGGTCCCGACGATGAAGAAGGGTCTTTGCAGACCTACTTCAACATTCGTTCCGATCAGAGCCGTTGGCGCAAGCAGTTTGACGGTGCTTACATCGACGGTGGCCAGTCTCTTACTACGATGTTTGGAACCCGCCTTGGCGTAAACTACTCGCCTTACGTCGCTCAGTTCGATAGCGACAGCAAGGTGCTGGGTCTGCGGATTTACACCTTCAAGTGGAACGATTGGTCCTTTGATGGCACCTATGTATTTGCCCACACCCACCAGAACAACCACTGGAACCATACCCCTGCTATCGTAGGTCCCATAAAGCAGGATATCCTGTTGGGTGCCAAGGGTAGCATTGGCGATGCTTCCATTACCGCTGCTCTTGTACGGCAGAAGCTT
>DUMW01000073.1 GCA_012839765.1 Bacillota bacterium | reverse complement strand
GGACCATGTCGCCTAGGGAAGCGGCAGAAGTGGTGGAGTACTCCTTGGCGGCTTTGGAAAGACGATTTCCGCTGATCGGGTCCCGGGGAACCCCCAGTAAGCAGACGATTATCTCCAAGGAGTAGCAGGTAGACGTACAGTTTGACTCAAAGTAGCCTGTTGATATGCGATTGCTGTCTTTCTGGGTGACTTGGGTTTCTGGGAAATTGCTTTTTCGAATTCCTAAAGGGAGGTGGGTTGACTGAGACGGACGGCGGCTATTATTGTATGGACTGGGGCCAAGAGTGAAACGATCTATGTTATGGATTCGGAGACTAAAGAACCAGTGCACGGGGTAGCTGTGGATTATCGGCTTGAGACTTTTGAGAAACCGAAGTAGCCTAGGTATCCTACTACCACACGAGAAGTACCGTGATCTTACGATGAAAAGAACATACACCGATGGTAATAGTGTCGTCTTGATTCCTGAACAGGTCATTCTTCTCAAACCTTATGAGGGACCTTTTTGTGTGAAGGTGTTACTAATGACCTTGATTTGCATCCTTCACCCAGGGAACAAGAAGATATTGGTGTTCTTTTGAACCGCACAAAGACATAACCCACAATTGGCCATCTTAAGAGCATGACGATTACTGACTATGCCTAGACAATAGTTCGCGATGTGGGTACACCACCAAAAGATACCATGTTTGCAGCTCAACATAATTGGGGGACCTTCTTAAAGAATGGGGAAACCATTACAGCCGAATTGGAAAGCTAGTAAGTCTGAACCCAGTTGTGTATGCGAGGATGAATGACCCCGGTTCCAGACTGACTTCGGGTCCCGGGGTTACGCTTACTCCCAATAGGGGCAGACCCCTGGATGCGCAGGGGTTAGACAGTTATTTTAAGCGATGTGCCACCACCAATCCCTGGATTCTGTGGCTTCTGCCAGCCTTTTGGCGGTTTTCTCCAGGTCTTGGAGGTGTTCAAGAGAAACCGATGTTTCATCCCCAGTATACAGAACCAGGGCCGCCACTACGTTGGTGCCATGGGTCACGGGGACGGCAAGAGAGTTGCCCAAGCTGAAATAGCCCTTCTGTCGGGCCTGGGTGATCCTTTTCGCAAACTCATTGTAGGTGCAGGTATAACCCCCGTGGGTCATGGGAAACTGTTCTGGCGGACACCGCTTGACCAGCTCTTGATCGGTTAATGCGGATAACAGCACGGTACCGGGGGTGCTGGCTGGGGCTGGGTAAATGAGCCCGGTCCCGATGCCTGGACCATCGTGGTACAAATAGACCACGTTGGCATAGTCCAAAATGCCTAGGCCAACACTCAAGCCCGTTTCAGTCCTAAGATCCTCTAAGAAGACCCTAGTCTTTTTCAAAGCCGGATAACTCTGTTGGGCCATGCCTGCAAGTCTCAGTAAACCGATGCCCGGTACGAAGTGTCGCCGATCGGTCTTACGCAAGAGATTAGCGTCCACTAAGCCGCCCAACAACCGACTGACGGTGCTGGGAGGCCAACCCGTAAGCTGGCTGAGGTCCTTGACGGTGGCCGCCTTCCCCCCCGAAAACACGATTTGCTCTAGCAAAAGTAGTGATTTGGAGATTGTCTTATTCATCGTGTATACCCCTTTAGACTGTTTTCGTCACCCCAAAATGTGTCTCTATCGTTGGCGTTATCCGTATATACACTCCTTCACTTCACCGCTATGTACCGGGATGTCCCGCTGATTCACCTTCACTACCGTGTCGCTGCCCGCCACTTCATTGATTAGGAGCCGAAGCTGTCCTTGGGAAAACACAGCGTCCTGTAACACCACATTTGGGAGTTCCAAGGATAGCAGGGACTGGGTCGCCGGCCAAGTCTGGCTTTTACCTGTGTGTAGCTCTCCCCGGAGTTTGGGTACAGGTCGCGTGAGATCTAGTTGTTGGGTGATCACATCGTTTTCTTGCCAGTTTCCCTCGTAGATCTTCAGGAAGAACTTATGGCTGTACCGGCCGTGAAACATTTCCTCGTCAAAACTGTAAAAATGGGTGACCTCCTTTGTCTGCGGGTGAATCTGGGGCGCTGTGGGGCGAGATGAGGGTCCACCCGCGGTAGATGCACCCAGGCAGAGTCCCAAGTGGCCTTTACTGGGGTCAATCTCAAAGGATTGGGCCCCGGACAGGGAAGTGGCCAGGATCCCAAAGCCTTCGTCACACTGCATCCCCGCCGAATGTAGGGCGCAGATATAGTCTTCGGTATCCCCAGGGTGTGTCAGGACGGCATATCCCGCATCGTAGAAGGCACTTCCCGGGGCGGTACGCAACAGGGCCGTGATCCCATCAATTCGAAAGTGTTCCTTTTCTCCGAGCAAATAGGGGCGGCTGAAATCAAACTGCCACTGACAAAGTACTCCGCCAAGGCAAACCGTGTACTCCTGGATAAAGTGCAGACCGAAGTCCAGTTCCTGGTGGACCACTAGCCGAGGAAACGCACTTTCCACCGTCCAAGCATAGGCATCTTTGCTGAGTTTTAGCTCCCTGGTGCACAACCCTGCTTTTTGGGTCAGCTCCCGGATAATCGCTGGAAGCTGTAGCGCCAAGGATACCTGGCGGCCGGCGGCTGTGCGTACCAAAAGTTGATCCTGTTGGTAGACCAGGTCCAATTCCGATGTCCCAATGCTGTTTCCTGGGGACATTTGTTCTACGGGCAGATCATCATTGGGTACCAGATACACCGTATGATAGCCGAAGGCGGGCAGGTGCACCAGAAATCTCAGCCGATAGCCCTCCCCCTCCGTGGTGGCCTCCAAGCTGGTGGGGAGTATTTCGCCCCGATCATCAATGAACTGCGCTTTCTCTGGTACCTTCAGTTCCAGGAAAGCGTCCCGTTCTCCAGTATCATTATACAGGAAATACGGGGTGCCCGATTGATTTAACCGGACCCGTTGGGCAACCTGTTTGAGAAAACGGTGGGTAACCTCCGCGGAAAGACGCCGACTTTTTCGTAAGGCTTGGGCATGTTCCCATCGACGCTCCTCCAAGGGAAACCAGCCCCGGGAATCGCTGTTAACGCCCCACAGTAGCAGGTGTTCTGCGTGCTCCAACAGTCCTGCCACATTGTGCTCTGTCAAGTACTTATCCACTACTTCACTGAATTCCGCGGGCTGTTCCACCTTGAGGGTGCGAAGATCCGGGGCAAGGGCCGGTACCAGTTCGGCATCAGGGTTCAGGTCTTTTCCCCAATGCTTCTGGGCTAGAGCACGGGCTATCCGCGCCGCCCGCAGATAATTACTGGCTTGCATGGTCAGGTCATGTATGAAAATATCCTTAGGATCACTCACCCACCGACTAAAACCCCCAGACCACGGGCTTTCATCCACATCTTTCCGGTCCCGAACCCCGTAGAATATTTCTTCTTTAGGGGGGTGCTTCTCTAGATACTCCGGCACTAAACCTATTCTCAGCTGGATGCCTTCGGACCGTAGCTCTTCCATCAACTCCAGCACAAAACCCAGGGGATAGTACATTTCGTAATCCAGGGTGAAGACAATCAGGCTCCGGTCAGGTAGTGTCCGGATATAATCCCGCAATTGGTAACGTCGGCTCCCAAAGGTCATGGGTATGCCGTAGACTTTGGTGCCGTCAAACCCGCGGAGGATATAGGGGTTCTGGTGCTTTTCTTCTCCCGGCATGGCCAGCCACCGGATGCCCAGCTGAGATAGGGCCCAGGGTAGCTGTGGTGTATAGGATTTCTCTTGGCAAAAAAAGCCGTCCACGGGACCTAAGGCATCCTCGATGATCTTCACACCCAACTGCATGGCTTGCAAGTTTGTGTTCCCATCGAGACAGGCATTCACCGGTGCGGCATAGTAGCTACCGGTAAAGCTGATCTGTTCGCGTTCCGCCAAGTCTTTTAAACCGGCAAGGATCTCGGGAGACCATTTTTTTAAGGTCTGCACGGTTAGACCGGACAACTCCACATGTCCTTTCAGCTCGGGGTAACGATGGAACTCCTCGATCATCAGTTGGTAGATCTTAGGGAAGACGCTCCGGATCGTCTGTTTTGTGTACCGGTCGTAGCTCATGTTGCCGTGAAAAATCCAGGTTAACCATACCGTTTTCATTGTGATCCCCTTTCCCTAAAGGCAGTCCAAGGGTGAAGCAACTACTTCCCCCTTGGACCTGCAGTTATTTGCTGGGTACGGGCTCTCCTGATTCGGGAGCAGTGAGGGTAAACCATTTGCTACCATGGGCATTTCCGGTTAGGTCGATCACTTCCAGCTGAAACCCAAACTCCCGTGCCGAATCCATGGAGATGGAGAATTCAAAGGGGAACTCCCGGCACTCCGTCCTGTGTACCTCACCAGCTGTGGTGTAGTAGTTGAGGACCACCGCTTGGGTGATCGCGGGACTGGCCGTGGCGTAAACATAGGCCTGATATGTCCCCGGTTGGACTTGCAGGATCGCGCCAAAGATGCTTCCCATCCGGAAGCTGTAGTTTTCTTCGTAGACAAAAGAACTCTGAACATGGCGCGTCTCTTCGTAAAGCTGGTAGGTGGCTACTTTAGTGTTGGTGTCGTGCACCATCAGGGCGAGGTATCCCTTGGCGGGGATGTGGACCGTCATGCCCCTTCGGGTGGCTATCTGTGCTGAGCCACTTGCTGGGCCGTCTAGGATGGTTACCCGTACGGAATCTTCTACTAACCCCAGGATCTCTGGATCCCAGCTTAACTCAACGGTCCTTTCTTCGTCAGCTTCGTTCATGAGCATGAGGAACCATTGGTTGGTATTATGTCCCATCAAGTAGTTGATCGCTGGATCGCTGATGGATAACGCATCTCGATTCAGCCATAGCCAGACCCCATCGTGGCCATAGAAGGTACCGGGGGCGTGGCCGTAGAACCGGCTACTGAACCAGGCATAGCCATCCTGTCTTACCCAAGGAAACTGAATCTGGTTTTGACTGCGGTATTCCGCTTCCGCCACTAGAAAGTCAATAACGTAGGCTAGGTGTGGATAGATGTGGTGATAATACAGCGAGGTATAATCCGGCCCTTCATAGGGATATGCGGGATTCTGATACATCGTGGAAAAGGTATTCACATAATACCCTGGATAGTTGGCGAACCGGCCCAAAACCGCATTCCTGGCAAAAATGCGGTAGATGGGATCTCCTGTGATATTCGACAGGCGGACCAGATCCGCAGCCCAGTTGGACTGCAAGACATTGGCGTTGTCCAGGGTGGTAAAGGTCATCGGTTGTTCAAACCCTAAGCCCGCTCGGGACACAACCCACGCCGGTACCGTCTCCGCCACGAAGTCTGTGCTCTTAAAGGGGGCGCCCAGCCGGAAGCGCTGATCACCGTACCACCAGACAAATTTCATGCCCCGGGAGAGCATGTCATGGACAGAGGTAGTGATTTTTCCGTCGGTGGACATGGGCTGAGTCCAGATCCCTGTCAGCAACCAGTTTGCCCCTTCCCGGGCTCCCTCGATGACCCATTGCTCATCGGTTTGACTGGCCAGATCGAGGAAGGCTACCCAGTTGGGCACAAAACTGATATTGAAGAATGGCCACATACCTAGTTCATCTTTCTTGGGGGCATAGACACTGTCCGTCAAGAACCCCTTGGCGTGCTGGGCTGCCCGATCTAAGTAAGTAGCATCATCGGTCAAGAAGTACGCAGCCAGTTCTTCCGCAAAAAGGGGAGTAGAGGAATAGGCGGTACTGTGTTTCACATTCCCAAAGGGTCCGAAGGCGAAATGCCACAGTGCCGGCGTCAGCTGGCCACTTAGCTGCCAAAGGGAGTTAAACGTAGCAGTCCCGTACTGTTGATTTGGCCCTTGCAGCCGAGCCAGCTCTGGGTTTTCCGCATCTTCGTGACGATAGGTGAAGTGCCAACCGGGACGGGAAAGCATGAATTCAATGGTGGGCAAGGCCCGTTCCCACAAAATCCGTTCATCTCCAGTCAACCGGTACAAGGATAAGGGTAAGGCTGGTGCCGCATGGGTCACTGTATTCTTCATCTCAATATTGTACGGTCCCTTACCGGAATCATTCCATCCGCCGTAGTAGTCATCCAGTAGTAAGTCGATCATGTTGTAGACGGCATCGTTCAGACTATGGCGCCAGTTAGTTCGGTAATCCCTAAATCCGTATTCCTCACTAATGAGTTCCGTAAAGACTGTAAACCAGGGCGCTTGCTTTACGATGACCAGGAGGTTGAATTCATAAACCCTCTGGGGTGTGCGCAGAGATTCAGGCGACCCTAGGGGAGGTGCAAAGAGGGCCGGTTGCACTTCTCCGTCTGGTCCCCGGATGGTGAGTCCAAACCGGGAGTCGGTAAAACGGGCCCAGCGGAAGGGGATCTCCTCCTGCCTTGGGGCCAGGGCGAAACTCAAGGGCAACTGGTTCACCTCGGTCTGCACTAAGGCAATGGGAGTGGGGAGGTAGGCTTCCAGGTTCATATAACTCTCCTCTGGCAGCCGTTTGCTGTGCCACATATATGGAAGGAGCAGAAACTCGATTTCATCCAAAGACTTTTCAAAGAAGCCCACGAAGGCCACCGAATAATACCGCTGCCGTTCCGGTAAGAGCCGCAGGGTCAAATGGGGGTCAGAAGCATCCTCATTTAAGGACCAATCTGCTTCGAACTTAAAACCAGGGCCTTCCCCTAGTAACCGCACCGTAGTCTCATCCACTTTCCCCAGGTGTTGACACAGGACCCAATGACCATCACCTGCAGCAAAGGCGTTTGCCGTGGGCATACTGATCGATTCTCCGGTGCCGGTGACCATTTGGCGGTTCCACATGGGGTAATGCTGCCCCGTTTCGGCACCGAAATACCCTGGTGTGTCCGACTGTAGGACGAAGTAGCCTTGCTCGGTGGGATCAAGGCAAACATCTAGCCAGGTTCCTTGCACATTCAGGAAGAGATCCGTATGGATCCATTGGGCATGTCCGTTTTCCACCCGAACAAATTCCAAACGTACCTGGTCATTTTCCAACATGGCCAGCACATTTTTCTTGACCAGGTTTTGGCTTTGTGGACGCAGGGCTGTATCACTGCGGTCAAATTGACTAATGGGATAGACGCGATGTTGTACCGCAACTAGGCTACCTGTATCCGCAGGCGGAGTCAACTGTGGATCCGTGGTGAGAACGAGGCAGTCAATGCGGGCCCAATACCGGGAGGCATCGATAACCCGTAGCACCGCCTCCCCTGCTTCTAGGTGGAAACTGCCACCGTACTCCCAAGCCCAACCATTGACGTTGTGGCGGCCGAAGGAGCGGGTGGAGGGCTGTCCGTTGATGCTGACAGAAAAGAACCTTCGACCGGGGTCGGTGTCGAAATCACGACTCCTTACCCACAGGTGCCACCGCCCCGATTCGGGAATTTCAATGGCGGTAAAAGCATCTTCCGCCTGTCGGTTGCTTTGGGATATGCCCTGCAGGATGCCTTCCCCGAAGGTGCTAGGGTAATCGGTCACCCGAATCCATGAACCGGTAGCCTCAAAATCCTCCGCTTCGATCCAAAGAATTTTGGCCGCGACGATGTCCCCAGCGCTGATCAATATAACGACTATTAACAGTAATGCTATGGTGTGGTGCGACACCAGAATCCTCTCCTTAACAACCAGAAATTGTGAAAGAATAGGCGCCCGAAGGCGCCTAGTTTTCCATCACCAAGGAAATGTATGGGTGCGTGTTTGTTCCCTAGGGTTTTCCTTTAAGGAATCGTGACCACCACATCGGCCACCATCGCAGACTGGGCGGGGGTGGTTCCTTGGTAGAGGAGAAAGCCGATGGCTACAAGGGAATCAGCTTCAGGCAAGCGGAAGTTGCCCGAACCGACATAATTGCCGTCTAGATAAAAATGAAACAGCTTTGCATCCAGATCGACTTCTAGGCGCACCGGTATCCAAGTAAACAGGTTTACGTCGGAGAGAACATGCCAACTACCGCTGGTTGCTCCAACAAAATACTTCAGCTGGCCTTGGTCCGCGGATATATATGCATTGGCGTGGGAACAGTGTTCAACCCATTCGGAGGATTCTTCGGTTAAAGGTTTCATGGTGGTGATGACCAAACCGCGATCCCGCCCGTTTAGCCTAATCTTGGCATCAACGGTTACCGTTCCGGAGGAGATCTCCTCGGGCAGTTCAAAGAGGATGTAATCCCCCACAGCCCAGTCTAGATCCCTGTCTGGCGGTGCTAAGAGAATCCCTGTGATCCCGTCCGCCGTCTCTTCGGTAGGACTTCCCTTGATTACCTGCCATGCGGATAAATCTGTAAGCGTAAACTCTTTGGCCATGACCACGGAACTGAACAGCAACAGGCAAGAAATTGTGAAGACAAAAGACACTTTCGCACGCATGTCTTGTTTCCTCCTCTATTTAAATAGGGTTAGCTCACCAACCTCCAGTACGTTCCCAAGCCCGGTCAATGATCCCTTGGGCTACCTCCTGCAGTTGCAGGAGCACTTGTTCCACAGGCGCTGTGCCCTGCAGGATGACGTCATAGGCCTCGGTGATCTTCTGGTCCACTTCTCCAGAAACCGGTGTGGGTGGAACGACGATACTGGAGGATACGGCGCGAATAATCACGTCCCAGTAGGGATTGACATTGTAGTAATAGGGATCAAGGCTGAATTCGATCACCGGCGAAGGACGCATTTGCTGTTGGGCAAACCAACCGGCTCCCTCGGCATCGGCGGTGAGAAACTTGACCAAAAGCCAGCTTTCATAGGGATGCTGGGCTCCAACGGGAATCCCATATCCCCAGCCGCCACCCAGGAGCGTTACTGATTCATTGCCATCGTTGGCTGGAAATTGGCCAATACCAATATCGATGGGTATGAGTCAAAAGTTTGTGGGGATTGGCAAGGCCTGGAAAAAATAGAAGACCGCGGGTCCATTGAAAGATGAGGGCATAAAGAAGGAATCGAGAGACTCCGTCTCCAATATATGGAGATAGCCAAAAATAGAATGAGAAAGGAGTCTCTCGTATGCAAGAAATTCGAGCACGAATCGGGTTTTCCCTGCAAGAGCTTGAGCTTTGT